>CANROW010000020.1 GCA_947632345.1 uncultured Bacilli bacterium
ATATTGTTTTATGAAGTATTACCAGGAGAAAAATGTTTCTTTGTCATAGTAAATGGTGATACATTGTATAAATATCGCTTGACAAAAGCATATTTGGAAAGAGAAGAGTTAGAGAAACATCAACAAAATAATGAAAATACAAAAATAGATTAGATATGAAGGTGATAGACAGTGCGAATACTAAAAAAAATATATATTTATCCAATTTTGGTGTTGGCAGTTTGTTCTATTACCATTGTATGCGCTTCATTTTCGGAAAATATGACAATAATGGGGGAGGCATATTTGCGGGTTGATGAGGAGATCAGAATAACAGATTTAAAAATGTTAAGTACGAATGATAGTGGTTTTGAAAAATACAATAGTAAATATTCAAAAAATTCAACTAGTATGTTTGTGACGTTACCACAGACAACATCAACTATAACTTATCAAGTGACAATCGAAAATAAGTCTAATTATGTCTATGTCATTAGTGATATAACAGATGAGTTAAATAATAGTGATATTATTTATACAATAGATGATTATAAAATAGGGCAAGGCTTGGATCGCAAATCCACAACAACTATTAATATAACTTTTAAATATAAAAACGGAACAAGTGTATTGCCTACTAATATAGATCAAATTGCTAATATTTATTTTAAATTTGAAAGGCCACAAGCCATTCAGTTGTCTTATAACAATTCTATTAGTAAAACACATTGTACCGATGTACAATGCGCTTTAGATGAGTTGTATGAATTATTAGGAGGGTAAGATAATGAATAATCAGAGCAAAAAAACTAACATAATTGCCTTAATAGTAATAATAATTTTGTTATCAGTAACGGGCGTATCTGCAGCTATTACGATAATAGCAAGCAGTGATGTAACCTATGATAATACTAATAGTGGGGGAAGTTCTAAAACTGTCCAGGGGTCAATAGACGAATTGTATAAAAAAGCTAAAGCATTAAACGGAGAAATGGATGAAGTATATAAAGATGATATTCTTAATGGCGCAGACCCAGTGTTAAAAGGTGGTATGATTCCGGTAACTATTGAGAGTGATGGTACTGTGAAGTATGCAAGTCTTTATAGTAAGTGGTATAGCTATGAGGAGAAAAAATGGGCTAATGCTGTCATACTAGTTGATGATCCAAGTGAAAATTATCAAAAAGGCGATACTATCAAAGAATCCGATATTCAAAGCTATTTTGTTTGGATACCAAGATATCGTTATAAAATATGGGATCTTGGGTCTTATACTAGTGCTTATAGCCTTAGTAATCTAACTGATGATGCTAATTCAGCTACATCAGTCAGACATATAAGTGGTAATGCTCGTCTTATTGATATTGTTTTTGAAACAAAAGACAATCCTACTAAAGATGGCGTTGATAATGGATGTACTACACCGCTTACCGCTGGTGATAGTGGCAGTTGTGCTGTCGGTAATTATATGACTCATCCGGCGTTTATCAATTTTGATGTCAATGGACTTTGGGTCGGAAAGTTTGAAATGGGATATCAGAATAGTCAAATTATAGTAAAGCCAAATGTTACTTCATGGCGTAGTCAAACAGTAGGAACGTTTTTTAATACAGCATATAGTTACAATCGTGACTTAGATTCACATATGATGAAGAATACAGAATGGGGAGCAGTTGCTTATTTATCTCATTCTGCTTATGGTAAAGGAACGGAGATAAATATTAATAATAATTCAAGTTATAAGACGGGATATTCAGCAGCAGCTAATACTGATCAGAGCACTTATCCGGGTACTTACGGAACTACTTCTGATAAAACGCAACTGTATAATACAGCTACTGGCTATTTAGCTAGTACGACGGGAAACATAACGGGCATATATGATATGTCTGGTGGAGCGCATGAATATTTGGCTGCATATATGGATAATACAGTAGGAAATAGCGGATTAACCGTCGATTTTATAAATTCTCATAAAGAATATTTTGATATTTATCCATCAAATAGTAGTACGCTTACTTATAATAAACGAATACTTGGTGATGCAACTGGTGAGATGGGTCCGTTTTATTATTACTATGATGGTGATAATAATAAACGTTATCATAACACCTGGTACGCTGACCATTCCTACTTTGTGCTCTCTTCGTACCCTTGGTTCGGTCGAGGCGGCAATTACAACGACGGGGTGCTAGCCGGTCAGTTCCACTTCGCTAGGGACACGGGCGGTACCAGTTCTAACGTCGGGTCGCGCCTCGTGCTCGCATTTAATAATTAAAATTTTGAAAAAAATTTTAATTAGTTTGCTTGAAACTTTCATCACCATTTTCGCCTTTTTTTGAGCGCAAATGGTGCATAAATTATGGCATTTATAGTAACTCTAAATTTAAAACATTTAGAAGATTACATTGATATAAATGTAGGTTGTAAGTTGTACAAATTAACTTAGTTGTTTCTTTTTTAACCATTACTTTTTTACGCTGACAATTCCAACTTTGTGATCTCTTCGAACCCTTGGTTCAATCGAGGCGGCAATTACAACAACGGGGTGCTAGCCGGTCAGTTCAACTTCAATAGGAACACGGGCGGTACCAATTCTAACATCGGGTCGCGCCTCGTGCTCGCAGACTAAAATATATAAGTAACTCTTCGTTATGATAAAATTAGCTGTTGTATTTAATACTAGCTATGTTGTTCAAGGACTTTATTATGACGTTTATTTTAGAAACTTATGACCTTTCTATTCAATAGATAAAAAATTTAATAAAACATTTTGCCGAGTAATAAAATGGTGAAAGTTAAAATGTTTGGAGCAGTACATGATGTACTGCTTTTCTTGTATTATTTTGTCATATTTTTTGGTCTCATAATTGGGAGGTGAATAGACTAATGGGACCAAAAAATAAGTACAGAATGGTGGTGAAGTAAATGAGTATTATATATGATAAATACTTAGAATTAAAAGATATTGATAAAGATAAATTTTATTTATTTAAAAGTGGTAAGTTCTATATTTTTGTTGGTGAAGATTGTGAAAGAATTAATGATTATGTCGTTCTGAAGAAAGTCAAGTTTTGTAATGAATCACAAAAATGTGGTTTTCCTGAAAGCGTTTTAGATGAGTATTTGCGCGTGTTTAATAATCATCATCTCAATGTTGAGATAATTACTGATTTTAAGTTAACTAAAAAAAACTTAAATTTATATGATTACATAGATAGTATTGAAGTAAATAAAATAACCCCTTTAGAAGCGCTTGAAATCTTAGTAAAAATTAAGGAGATAGTAAAGAATGAAAAAAGAAGTTGAAGATATTAAAATATATCAAGTTTATATGGATTTTATATGTTATATAGAAGTATTGACAGAGAAATATCCCAAGCATACTAAAACAGGTTTAGTCACTTACATTAAAACTAATTTATATGAAGGAATGAAGGATATTATTTTAGCTTATCGTGTTTTTGATAAAAAAGAAAAACTTGTCTATTTAAATAAATTAGACGTAACTTTAAAAATGTTAAAGGTTTTTGCACGAATATCGTATCGTAAAAAATATATAAATGTTAAAAACTATGGTGCTTGGAGTCGTAAACTTAATAATGTTGGAACTGCTTTAGGTGGGTGGATAAATTCATGTCAAAGACAATAAAGAAGTGTTTTTATGAAAAATTAACCTTTCAAAAAATGTTGGAAGCGCATTATCGTGCTCGCGATGGCAAACGTAGTAAAAAAGAAGTAATTCTATTTGAAATGGATTTAGAAACAAATCTCGTTCGAATAATTAATGAGATTGCCAGTGGTACATACCAGTTTGGTAATTATCGTGAATTTAAAGTGTATGAACCTAAGGAACGTGTCATTAAATCATTACCATACCGAGATCGCGTTGTTCATCAGTGGTATGTTGAGGAGTTTATTAAGCCCTATTTTTTTAAGAGATTTATTACGGATACTTATGCGTGTCTCAATGGTCGTGGTACACACAAAGCTGTTTCCTGTCTCCAAAGGCAAATGCGGGATATAAAACGAAAATATGGAACTTATTATGTACTAAAATGTGATGTTAAAAAATATTTTTATACAATAGATAAAAATATTTTAATGAAAATTCTTAAAAAAAGAATTGCTGATAAAAAATTGATTAAATTTAGTGAAAAAATTTTAGATGATGGGCAAACAATTGGAATACCAATTGGTAATTTTACAAGTCAATATTTTGCTAATATTTATTTAAATGAATTGGATCATTTCATTAAAGAAGAATTAAGAATTCATTATTATATTAGATATATGGATGATTTTATTCTTTTAATAAGGACTAAACAGGAAGCAAAAAAGCTAATGTTTTTGATTGGTAAATATTTAAATGAAAAGTTAAATCTTCAATTAAATCATAAGAGTAAATATTTTCCCAATAGGTTTGGTATTGATTTTTGTGGTTATCGAATCTATGAAACACATATTTTATTACGCAAACGCTTTAAAAAGAAGTTTAAAAAGAGTATTAAATTATGGAAAATGCTGCAACAAAGAGAACAATTATATTATAGAAAGTTTTTGTTAAGTTTTAATTCTTATAAAGGACATGCTAGTCACTGTAATTCTTATTCTTTTGTAAAAAAAATGAATGATTTAGTGTCTGCTTTAGATATTCATGAATGATAGAATGAGTAATAATAATTATTTGAAATAGAAAGTAAATAAAGTTTACTTTATTGAGGTCTTTTAGTATAATATACTTGAGTATTTAATGGAGGCAAAATGGATATTTTAAATAAGACAAATCAGATTAATCAGTATGTCAAAGATGCATCTATTGTCTTTTTAATGGCACATAGAGATTTAGATTTAGATGCAATTAATAGTTGTATAGCAATGAATTATTATGTGAATAGTCTAGGTAAGAAAGCTTTTATTGTGGTAGATGATGTCCATCATGAGCTTGGTGTTAAGAAAGTACTCGATCTTGAGAAAAAGAATGTTTCTATTATAAAGAGTTCAAAAGTTGCTGAATTGAAAGATGATATGAGCCTTTTAATAGTCCTAGATACTAGTAAATCAAAAATAACGCAAAATCCTGATATTATAGGGAGCTTTAAAAATGTTATAAACATTGATCATCACGATAAGACAAAAGAGAGTCTTAAAGCAAGTTTACAAGTTATTGATGAAGATGCATCGAGTACTTGTGAAATGTTGAGTTGTCTTTTTAAGGAATGTAATCTAAAAATACCAAAACGTCTTGCTACGCTTTTATTGGCGGGAATCGTTTTAGATACGAACCATTATCGTTTAAAGACAGATGTAAATACTTTTTATACATCCTATTATTTAATGCGATGTGGTGCTAAAATAAATGACATAAATGAACTTTTACGTCAGGATCTACGCAATTATGTCAAACAGGAAAAGATTATTTCCTCAGTTAAGGTGTTTAAAAATATTGCTATTGGAAGAGGTACTCAGAGAAATGAGTATAAGAAGGAAGAATTAGCCAAAACAGCGGATATTTTGATGACATTTAGCAAAATTAGAGCGTCATTTGTCGTTGCCAAAATTTCAAAAGATGCAATTGGCATCAGTGGAAGGTCGAATGGTGATGTCAATGTTGGCAAGATTTTGGAACAGTTTGGTGGCGGTGGTGGTGAATCAGAGGCTGCAGCTACTATCGAAAACGCTAGTATAAAAAAAGTTCTTGATGAGCTTTTGAATTATATTAAGAATTGTTAAAGGGAGGTTTATATGAAAGTTATATTTTTAAAGGATGTCAAAGGTCAAGGAAAGAAGGGAGATATCAAGGAAGTGCGCGATGGATATGCACAAAATTTCTTGATAGCTAAAGGATTTGCGGAAAAATTGACTGAACAGAGTTTTGGAAAATACAAAAGAGAAAAAAAACAAGAAGCAGAATTAGATGCTGAAATGCGACAAAATGCTGAAAAACTAAAGGCTGAATTAGAGAAAATAACTTTAAAATTTAAAGTAAAAACAGGAGTCGGCGATAAAGTCTTTGGTAGTGTCAGTCCTAAACAGATCAAAGATGAATTAGAGGCGAAAGGATATAAAATTGAAAAAACACAAATTGAATTAGATCACGCTCTT
The DNA here is from genome assembly GCA_947632345.1 of uncultured Bacilli bacterium. GTDB lineage: Bacteria > Bacillota_I > Bacilli_A > RF39 > UBA660 > RUG11788. The sequence goes on from CANROW010000020.1 coordinate 6,085, forward strand.
TCTTCTCTAGGATTTCACGATGTCAAAGTAAATTTATATAAGGACGTGTTTGTAAAAATAAAAGTACAGTTAGAAAAATAGGAAGTGAAGTATATGCCTACAAGAGAAATACCAAATAATCAAGAAGCGGAACAAGCTGTCATTGCCTCTATGTTCTTAGAACGTGGGGCATTGCAAAAGGCTTGTGAAACATTGACGTCAGAATCTTTTTACATATCTAAAAATGGTAAGATTTTTGCGACAATTAAAGAAATGACAGATAAGCGAATCCCTATTGATTTAACTACAGTGACAACAGAATTAAAAAATAAGAATTTGTTGAATGAAATAGGTGGAGTAGAGTACTTAACAGATATTTTAGATAGTGTTGCAACCGCAGCCAATATTGATCAGTACATCAAGACAGTCGAAGATGCTGCTCTTCTCAGAAAATTGATTGAAGTATCAACTAATATCACTACTGAGGCCTATTCAACTGATAAAAGTGTCAGTGAGACAATTGATGAAGCTGAAAGAAAAATTTTGAGTGTCGTTAAAAATAAGCGTTCAACAGAATTTAAGACGATTAAAGAAGTCTTGATTCAAACGCAGAAGAATTTGGAGTTTTTATCGCAGTCTAAGGGAGAGGTTACGGGTATTGCGACAGGATGGTATGATATTGATAAACTTACGACTGGATTGCATGGGACACAATTGATCATTGTAGCTGCAAGACCGGCTATGGGGAAAACAGCTTTTGCTATCAATTTAGCAACCAATGTTGCTCTCAACTATGATAAACCAGTAGCACTCTTCAATTTGGAGATGAATGCGGAACAATTAGCTAATCGTATGTTATCATCTTTAGGACAAGTTGAAGGAAATAAGTTAGCTACAGGTAATTTATTAAATGATGATTGGAAGAGAATTAACGAAGCTATCAGCCAATTGTCCGAAGCTAAATTGTATATGGATGATACGCCAGGAATAACGATTGGGGAAATAAGAAGTAAATGTCGGCGACTTGCCAGCAGTGAAGAAGGTCTTGGATTGGTCATTGTCGATTACTTACAGCAAATATCTTCTAATGGAAATTATGGCAATAATCGCCAACAAGAAGTAGCGGATATTTCGCGAGCTTTAAAATTGATGGCCTTGGAATTAAATGTTCCGGTAGTGGCACTAGCTCAATTATCCCGGGCTGTTGATTCCCGTGAAGATAAACGGCCTCGAATGAGTGATTTGCGTGAGTCTGGTTCTATTGAACAAGATGCTGATATAGTCGCTTTCTTGTATCGTGATGATTACTATCGTGATAAAGATAAATCTAATGATAGTAATACGAGTATTAGTGAATTTATTGTGGATAAACATCGTAATGGACCAACGGCGACAATCAATTTGCTTTTTAAAAGAGATACTTCAACTTTTTTGAGTTATCAAAGTGATTTAAAGGGAGAATAGTATGAAAATAAAGACAATTCTTTTAAGTATTTTAGCTTTGCTGATAAGTTCGATTATTTTATTTGTTGGCTATCGTCAAGTTAAAATTCCTAAAACAGTTTATAAAGTTTATCTCGATGGTATGGCTATTGGTCTGATTGATTCAAAAGAAGAGCTTGAATCTTATATTGACCAAGAACAAAATGAAATTAAAGATAAATATGGTGTCGATAAAGTTTATTTACCAAATAATTTAGATATAGAAAAAGCGACAACTTATAGTGATAGTGTCAATTCTGTGCCAGAAATATATGAGAAGATAAAGGATGTAGCCCCTTTTACAATAAGTGGTTATGAGATTAAGATTAAGGGTGTGGAAGAAGTTTCTGAAGAGGGAATCGAAAAGACAAAAACCGTTAAATTGAATGTTTTAAATGAAGATGTTTTAACGAGTGCTATTGAAAATACAATTTATGCCTTTATTGATTCAGATGAATACAAAGCCTTTAAAGAGAACAATCAACCTGAAATAGAAGATATTGGTAGTAAGATTGAGAACATTTATGTTCAAAATGATATAACGATTAAGAAAACAAATATTTCTGTTGAAGATCAGATCTTTACTGATCCAGCTATATTGAGTCAATATTTATTATTTGGAACTTTAGAAAAACAAAAGCAGTACAATGTTAAAAGTGGTGAGACCATTGAAGATATAGCCTTTGATAATAAGATGTCTGTCAATGAATTTTTGGTTGCTAATCCAACAATTCCTAATGCTGAAATATTGTTACAATCTGGGGAAACTGTTAATATTGGTATCATCGATCCCGCTTTTAAAGTAATCGAAGAAGAATACATCGTTGAATATCAGACAATCGATTATGGAACAACTTATGAATATGATAGTTCCTTACCTCGCGGAACGGAACGGGTTAAACAAAATGGTGTTGATGGTCAAGCTAAAGTAGCCTATACTGTTCAACGCTCTAATGGTGAAATAATCAGTACTGATACTCAATCAACTGAAACGATAAAAGCCGCTGTAAATAAGATAATTATCCGTGGTACAAAAATCATTCCTGAGGTTGGAGTACCAATTAGTAGTCAGTGGTTTTGGCCAACCGAAAAACCTTATACTATCAATAGTCCATATGGTTATCGTGGCGGTAAATTACACACAGGAACAGATATTGGTGGTAAGAGAAATTCTAACATTTATGCAGCTAACAATGGTAAGGTTGTAGAGTCTGGCTACACTGATTATAACGGAAACTACATCATTATCAATCATAATAATGGTTGGTATACGACTTATGCTCACTTATCATCGCGTTTAGTAAAAAAAGGTGATATTGTTGAAATGGGTCAAGTAATTGGTAAAATGGGTGAGACCGGAAATGCAACAGGAGTACATTTGCATTTCAGTCTATGGCAAGGATATCCTTTCGTTGGTGGTACGAGTTATAATGCGATGAGAACGTTGAGGTTTAAATAATGCGTGTCAAGGTAATATCAAGTGGTTCGAAAGCGAACTGCACCTTGGTCAGTTGTGGTAATACTAACATTTTAATCGATGTTGGGCCAACGGCTAATTTTATTACGGCTGAGCTTGCAAAAGAAAATTTGTCGCCTAAAGATATTGATGCAATTATCATTACTCATACGCATAGTGATCACATTAAGGGCTTAAAGACTTTTATAAAATTAACCAATGCTAAAGTTTGTTTGACCGAAGATGTCGTCAAAGACTTATTGCCATATGTTTTACCCCAACAAATCAGTTTGATTGGTAATCTATTTAGACTTAATGATATTAATATTGAGCTTCTTGATATGTCTCACGATGTACCATGTCATGGTCTAATTATTACATATGAAGATAAAGAATTGGTTTATATTACGGATACGGGTTATGTCAATAAAAAATATTTACCAAAATTAATTAATAAAGATATCTATATCATCGAGACTAATTATAATGAAAAGATGTTAATGGAAGGACCATACCCCTATTTATTAAAACAGCGAATTATCAGCGATAGTGGACATATGTCAAATCGTTATGCTGGTTCCCTACTAGCTAAATGTGTTGGACCAAATACTAAATATGTCTTTTTAGCGCATATTAGTGAGCATAATAATACCAAGGATTTGGTTTTAGAAGAAGTTAAAGATGAGTTAAAAAATGTTGATTTTGATTGTTCTAAATTGTATTTAACTGATCAACGTATAGCCTGTGAGATGATTGAGATATGATTAAGATAATTTGTGTTGGTAAAATTAAAGAAAGATATTGGCAGGAAGCAATTGAAGAGTATCAAAAAAGGCTTTCGAAATATACTTCTTTAGAAATAATTGAATTACCAGATGAAGGACTTGTTGATGTTAAAACAGCTATGAAAAAAGAAAGTGAAAAAATATTAAAATGTATTAATTCTAAAGATTATATTATTACGATGGAAATAGAAGGAAAAGAGCTATCTTCAATAGAATTAGCTCAAAAAATCAATGATATTTATAATATAAATAGTAATATAACGTTTATCATTGGTGGAAGCTATGGGTTAGATGATGAGATTAAGAAATTGGCTAATTATCATCTCTCTTTTTCGAAAATGACCTTTCCGCATCAACTATTTAGAGTTCTTTTACTGGAGCAATTATATCGAGCTTTTAAAATAAACAATAATGAGTCATACCACAAGTAATCATTATTGTTTTTTTTAGTTAAAAATGATAATATATGTAATGATGGTAGGTGACTATATGAAGGAAGCTATGGTTTTAATTAGTCTATTGGGAGCGGTCCATCAGACAATTGAGACGCCAGGTCCAATGGAAGCTAGTGTTGACTTGACCAAAATGAATATATATGAAATTCAAGAAGCGGTCGATGATGGTTATTTGACTTATGAAAAAATAATGCAAATATATTTAGATCGCATTGAAGAATACAATGATAAATATAACGCTATTCGTTATTTAAATGAAAATGCTTTAGAAGAGGCTAGAAAAGCTGATGAAGAATATCAAAAAAATGGTCGTAAGAGTATGTTGCACGGCTTACCTATTTTAGTTAAGGATAACATTGATGTTAAGGGGATGCCGACAACAGCGGGTACGAAAGCATTAGCGGATAACATTCCGAAAGAGAATGCGCCGGCCGTTCAAAAAATTGTTGATGCTGGTGGTATCATCATTGGAAAAACCAATATGAGTGAATTTGCGCTATCAGCTTATAATTCTTATAGTAGTTATGGTAGTGTCTACAATGCTTATAATACCGTATATTCAAGTTATGGTTCATCTGGTGGAACAGCTGTTGGTGTGGCTGCTAATTTCGCGGTAGCGGGTTTAGGAACTGACACTGGTGGTAGTGTCCGATTGCCAGCCGCTGCTAATAATTTAGTTGGAATGCGCCCAACTTGGGGTAGTGTTTCTGGTGATGGAGTTATCAAATATGATAAGACGCGGGATACGATAGGTCCAATTACTCGTTTTGTTGAAGATAATGCTATTCTGATGGATATTATTGCTGAAGATGATTCAGAGTTTGAGAAATCGCTAACCTCTAAAGAATCATTAAAAGGTGTTAGAGTCGGTGTTGCTAATCAGTTCATGAGTCTTTCTTCAACGCGAACAGGAATCGCGACGGCGAGAGTTGATTCAGATATATATAATTTGATGCAAAATGCAATTAACAATTTGCGAAGTTTAGGCGCTGAAATTGTCTATTTGAACAATTTTTATGATGGTTATTATTCTTTCTCCAGCAATTCTTTCTGTTATGATTTTAACGAATATTTAAAAGGAACAACTGGAACGATTAGAAGTTGGAGTGATATGAAAAAGTCTAAAGCTTTTGTCAGTGATATGGGTTGGGTCAATATGGATTGGTGCGATCGAGACTATAATGAGACTAGTGAATATAAAAATGGTTTGACAGATCGAAATAATCATACGAATAATTTGAAGAAGAAGTTTAGTAATAGTGATTTAGATGTTGTCATCTATCCGACGATTAGAAGTAAGTTATCAACTGCAACTGCCGCTAGAACATCATCAACTAAGACAGCAGCCTATACAATTACAGCTTCTGGATTCCCATCAATGAATGTCCAAATTGGTAGTATCAATGGTCTATACTATGGAATGGAGATGGTAGCTGTTGCTAATGACGAAGAATCCATTTATTCAATAGCGTACCTATATCAAAATAAGACCAATTATTATAAAAATCCAGATATTTCTAATAATTTATATACGTTATCAGATAATCTCGAAAAAATTAAGGAAAAACACGCAGAAGAAAATAAAGATGATGCTTATCGCAAACTAGACAATATGACTGATTATTATTTAAAAGAATATTCAAATAATAATAAATCATCAGTTAAAGAGAGTTTATTATTAAGTCTATATAATTTATTAGATAAAAATATGAAATAAGTTAAATAAAGAACCTCGTTTTAGAAATAAAACGGGGTTTTTATATGGTCTAATAATTTGTGTTTTTGACATAGGATTAAATAGGTGATGATATGGAGCTAATCAATAAACTCTTATGGGAAGTAACATCAATAATCATTATTTTGGTAAGTATTTGGTTTTCAATGAAATTGAAGTGGCCACAATTTAAAATCAAAAAAATAATCAGTAGTCTTGCGAGTAAAAGTTCTAATGATGTCTCCATTATTGATAGCTTACTAATGTCTTTATCATCGCGGATTGGAGTTGGATCAATTGCTGGTATTGCCCTTGCAATAAAATATGGTGGTATAGGCAGTATCTTTTGGATTTGGATCATCACGCTTCTCATCTCTAGTATTTCTTATATCGAGAGTTTATATGGCGCGAAATATAAAGAAAGACAGAGTGATAATACCTATGTTGGTGGTCCGCATCATTATATAAAGACAATATTAAAAAATAAAAAACTAGCGGCTTGTTATGCTGTTTTAATAGTTATCTCTTATGGTATAGGTTTTATTTGTATTCAAGCTAATACGGTTTCTGTCGTATCTAATATGTCACTAGATCTCAATCATCATTTGATCAACTTTATCATTGTTTTAACCGCTATGTATTGCCTTTTATCCAATACCGATAAAAAGAGTAAAATACTTGGTAAAATAGTTCCCATTATGACGGGTATTTATCTTTTATTAGGTGGGTGGATTATTGTTTCTCATCCTCTTTTAATCATCAACATAGTAAACAAAATAATTAAAACAGCCTTTAATTTTTCTTCGCTAGGAGGTGGCGTCGTTTATTCGATAATCATCGGAATGCAACGCGCTATTTTTTCAACAGAAGTTGGGATTGGGACGTCCGCTATATCTTCAGCAATGACAGTAACTGATGAAGAAAATAATGGCTATGTTCAAATTCTTGGTAACTTCATCACAACTTTCATCATTTGTTCAATTACGGCCATTATCATTTTGTCATCTAATTATGAACAGTATATGAATATGAGTACTAATGGTATTGAACTGGCTTACTTTGCCTTTAGGTACCATTTTGGTAGTATTGGCAATATATTTATCTTGGTATGTATTGTTTTATTTGCTTATTCAACAATTATTTCTGGTTTTTATTATGGTGAATCCAGTCTTCAATTTTTAACAAAAAATAATTTTATTAAAAAGCTCTATAAGTTTTCAATCATCATTTTTATATTGATATCAACTTATGTAAGTGCTACAACAATTTGGGCATTAATTGATGTGGCTGTCGCCATTTTATGCTTAATAAATATTTATGCAATTACAAAAATTTACAAAAAGACCAATAATTAGGTATAATTGAATTGGTGATATTATGTTGGGTAATGATTGGGACGAATTATTAAAAGAAGAATTGGATAAGGATTACTTTAAAAACTTATTTGAATTTGTCAAAAGAGAATATAATAGTAAGACTATTTATCCGAAAATGAGTGAATTATTTAATGCTTTTCGCCATACATCATATCAGAATACTAAAGTGGTCATTTTAGGACAAGATCCTTATCATGGAGAAAATGAAGCCGAGGGATTATCGTTTTCAGTTAAAGTAGGAGTTAGAAAACCGCCATCTCTCAACAATATCTTTAAGGAATTACAAGATGATTTAGGCTTTTTACCACCAAATAGTGGCAGTCTTTTAAAATGGGCTGATGAAGGCGTTCTTCTCTTAAATAGCGTTTTGACAGTAGAAAAAGATAAACCAGCTTCACATCGCAATCAAGGATGGGAAGAATTTACTGATGCTGTCATCAAAAAAATAAATGAAAAAAAGACACCTGTCGTCTTCATTTTATGGGGAAATTATGCTCGTGCTAAAAAATCATTGATAACTAATGAACAACATTATGTGATTGAATCAGCTCATCCTTCTCCATATTCAGCTAATAATGGCTTTTTTGGAAGTAGACCATTTTCTAAAACTAATCATTACTTAGAATCAAAGGGAATTAAACCCATAGATTGGAATTTATCAAAATAAAAATAGAATTTTTAAATAAATTCTATTTTTTATGCTTCTTTCTTTTCTTTTTTATCCTTTTTCAATATTTCAAAAAATTCTTCTTTTTCAAATGTATATAAGAATTTAAAATCATATCCTTTTTTTCTAGCAATTATTCTTGATGGAAACTTCTCAATCAAGTCATTAAAGATATCTGAGTTGGCATTGTAAAACATCTTTGTTGCTTCTAAATCCAATTCTATTTCCGCTAATTCATCAATCTTTTTCTTTAGTTCTGTTTCTGGTATAAATGATTTATTAACTAATAAATACTCTTGTAATTCAGAATAGACATCAGCTAAAGATCTTTCTAACTTTAAACTATCAATACTTTTATCCATAATTTTTTTGATGGATGGAAATACTTTTTTATCATTTATCTCATTTATACTTTCACATACTTCCTCTAAAAGAGTTCCTTTTCTATTTAATAGTTCATCAATAAAATTTTCGCCATCGTGGATTTTGATCAAGATTGAATTAAAAATCTCAGTGATATCTCTAAATGTATAAATTACTATGACTAAAATGATTACTAATACCAATATAATATAAGGAATCATATTAACACCTCTTATTCTAAATTGATTATATCAAAAAAAAAAGAATGATTCAATCACTCTTTAGTTTGTCTTAGGTTTTTTATCAAAAGTAACATAGTTCAAATAGATGCTCCATATTAAATAATATTCACGATTATCTTCGTTATATATTAAAATGTAGTCATCGCCTGCTTCTGTCAAAACACCATAGAATATTTTATCACGCCAATCGACAGAATCTGGGAAAGAGACAAAGAAGTATCCTGTTGAACCAACATTTTTTTGTAAAACATTTTGGGCATAGCTATTAAAATTCATATTTGGTGTAGGATTTGTTTGCATTTGGCTTAAATTGTTTAAATTACTATTAGAACCACTATTATTACTAGTGTCATAGAAGTCATTATAATTTGGAGAATTTGGCATCATTCCTGGGAAAGTATTATCTCTAAAAAAAGAATTATTCATATTATCATCCTTTCAATGTAATATATGTCAAATGTCTATAAAGTTCCCTAAAATTTGCATTAAAAAATTTGATATGTGCTATACTACAATATGAGGTAGATGATGATAGATGAGTTTTATTGATGAAATTAAACAAAGAGCTAAGAGTAATAAAAAGACGATTATTTTACCAGAGACGATGGATCGAAGAGTATTAAAAGCTGCAGCTGAGGTATTGCGTGAAGATATTGCTGATATCATATTGATTGGTAGAGAAGAAGAAGTTAAAAAGAACGCTGAAGGATTGAATATTGAGAAAGCTATGATTATTGATCCTTTTACTTCAAATTTAACTGATGAGTTGATCAATGGTCTATATGACCTACGCAAAGATAAGGGAATGACTTTTGAAGAAGCCGAAAGACTCTTAAAAGAAGATTATATGTATTATGCTTGTATGCTTTTAAAGACAGATCGTGCTGATGGTATTGTATCAGGAGCTTGTCATTCTAGCGCTAATACGTTAAGGCCATCTTTACAAATTATTAAGACAAAACCAGGCACCAAATTAGTATCCGCTTTCTTTTTGATGATTGTGCCTAACTGTGCCTATGGTGAAAATGGAACATTTGTCTTTGCGGATTGCGGTCTTGAACAAAATCCTGATCCAGAAAAACTGGCTGCTATTGCTGCTTCTTCGGCTGAAAGCTTTCAGTTATTAGTGCAAAAAGAACCAGTAGTTGCTATGCTTTCCCACTCAACAATGGGTAGTGCCAGTCACGCTGATGTTGATAAAGTTGTCGAAGCTACTAGAATTGCTAAAAGTACATATCCTCAATACAAGATTGATGGTGAGCTTCAACTCGATGCAGCCATTGTTCCTGAAATTGCCAAGACAAAAGCTCCTAATAGTGAGGTTGCCGGTCACGCTAATGTGTTAGTATTCCCTGATTTAGATGCTGGAAATATCGGTTATAAATTGGTACAGAGACTAGGTAATGCTGAAGCCTATGGACCATTGTGTCAAGGAATAGCTCGTCCAGTTAATGATTTATCAAGAGGATGTTCAAAAGATGATATTGTCGGAGTAATTGCCATCACCGCAGTTCAAGCCCAAGAAATATAAATATTGAATAAATGTGTTAATAAATATCGCTAGGAAGCGATATTTTCTTTACTTTTTCATAAAAATGTGGTATTTATATATTATATTTATAATGGGGCGGCAGCAATAGGTATTAGGGAGGTTTTTATGGAAAAGAAAGATTTTGAACAAGATTTTAAAATTCATAATTATGATAAAATATTTAATATTATAGTTGAAAAGGATTTTGAATTAGTTAATCAAATAGCTAAGATTAAAAAGATTGATGTTTCTTTTTCTGAGAAGGAAGAACGCAATATAGAAAGCGATATTTATCACTACTATTTTATTTTTAAAAGACAAAGTGGTATGTTTCGATATGTTGCTAATGTCATATTTCAACTTCATTATTATTTCTATGAAGGAATTGATGAGAATGAAACTGATGAACGACGCTTGGAATTATATATTGAACAACATAATAATTTACAAGATCTTTTGAATCAGTATCTGGAAATAGAGAAAAGATTACAAAATAAAACGATTTCTCTTGAGTTGGAGCATTACAAAGAAGAATTTATAAAGATTTTTAAAAAGATGTTGGATTATAAAAACAAGTCATATGAAAATGATATATCGTTTAACGAATTAGTCAAGAAAGTCGATGCCAATTATTACTTGATATCCGAAGATATTGCAAACATTGAAAACGCTATTGATAAAGGTTATATTGAATACCATAATGATGATGAATCAGTAGTTGTTGAAAGTGATGAAGATCCAGTTGAACTAATATATTTTTTAGAGAATCAGTATGAGTACTTAAAACAAGAAAAAAACTATGATGAAATAGCTTATTTCTATCGTGATTTCGAACCTGAGGAAGGAAAGACATATGAAGATTTGTACGATAGTGAGCGTGCTAAATTAATTGGCATTTTCAAAGAGATGTTAGATTATAGAAACGTCCAGTATGAAGCGAATGAGAGTTATACATCTTTAAAATACAAAGTTCAAAATGAATATCCATTTTTTCAAAATGCTCTTTCACTTATGTCACCAGATGCACCATATCGGGGGTATATTGATATGTTGGATTCAATGGTTAATGTTGAAGAGAACTTGTTAAGTCGTTATAAGAATTATGATGAAGAAATGAAAAAGTATCAGGCTAGTCACCAACAAGATGATGTAGAAATGGATGATGATCTATTTGAAGACGAATAATGAGTTGTATCTTGCGACCTCGCAATTTAAGTATTATGATTCTGACAAGCCGGGCGAATTTATTTTCAAAGTTATTCAGCCCTTATTTGGGACTTATGACGCCGAAAAGAAAATCTTTACAAATTTTAATAGTAAGCAATACTATGAAATAATTGATAAACAGATAATCGATACTGATAAACGTATTGGTTTCTATAATTTAACTAAATTATCAGATTTGCAAAAAGAATTTGCAACCGAAGATTTAGAGAAGATAGTTACTAAATATTTTGATAAATATAAGGACTTAGGTTACTATTATTCAGGAATTGTTCTATCAGCATTTAATTATGTAGAGTTCAAAAAAATTATTGATTCAAAAAAATAAAAAATATCCACAGCTTTGTGGATATTATTTTTTTTCAACATTATCATATACTTCATCAAAGACCATTTCATTACCAGTTGGTTGTGTTCCCTTTAAATAGTAGAGAATTCTCGTTTTATCATCGTTTTCATTAGCTGGTTTGCCGGTGATGGGATTAACGAGGACACCAACGACATTGGATGGCTTTTTATACCAAGTCTCTGGTGTGTCTTTGAGATAGCTCTCCATTGTATAAGCCCAGATATTTTTGGCTCTGACCGACATACCAGAAGCCAGATTTTTACCCTCATCGTAACCAATCCAGATTGAAGTAATGACATCAGGATTATAGCCAATCGTCCAACTGTCTGTCGCCGTTGTCCCTGATTTGATTGAATACTTTTTCGACAATTTAGAAGCTACTGATAAAAGAGTTGGTTGATTATAATCGATTAGACCAGCATCGTAAGTGGTCGTCAATAAATCATTTAATATGTAGACTAAACTCTCATTCAATATTAATTCACTTGTGTCTTCCCAGTCATATAAAACATTTCCTTGCATATCCTCAACCTTAGTGATTAAGTGGGGATCAATTTTATATCCTAAATTAGCAAATGTAGCATAAGCTGAGATCATTTCAACCATATTTATTTCATAGGTACCTAATGGAAGAGAGGGAACAGCCTCTAATTTTGAAGTTATGCCTAAACGATGAGAAATGTTGACAAGACTTTCTTCTCCTAAAAACATATGTGTTTTAACGGCATAGATATTGTCAGAATAGGCGATGGCAGCCGCTAGCGATATTGCTTCGTGGCCATATATTTCACCAGCATTTCTTGGAGCGTAAGTTTCACCATTCGAGAAGACAAAAGTTGTCTCTTCACTTGTAAAAGATGTACTAGCGGTAAAACCATTTTCTAAAGCTGTATAATAGAGAAATGGTTTCATTGTCGATCCAACCTGACGTTTGGATTTAATGGCACGATTGTATTGAGAAGTATCATAGTTATTACCACCAATTAGGGCTAGAATTGAACCATCTTTGGGATTCATCATTATCCCCGCAGCTTGTAGTTCATCGTCTTTGAGATTGTTTTTTACGCTCGTTTCAAGTGATTCTTGTGCTTTCATATCTAAAGTTGTATAAATCTTTAATCCCCCAGTCTCTAGAAAAGAAGTAGGTACAGCACTTATTCCTTGTAATTCGTCGAGAACAGCATCTTTATAGTACATGACAGATGTCAAAGTTGTATTATTGGCCTTCCCAATAATGGTCAATTCTTCTGCGAGAGCATTTTTTAATTCTTCTTCGGAAATATATTTATTTTTATATAGACCATTTAAAATCATTTCTTGTCTTGCTTTAGCATTGTCAAAATTATTGATAGGAGAATATTTACTAGGTGATTTCGGAATCGCTACCAATAGAGCTGCTTCAGCAATATCTAATTCGCTTGAACTCTTACCAAAGTAAAATTTTGAAGCACTTTCAACACCATACATCCCGTGTCCAAAATAGATGGTATTTAAATATCCCTCTAGTATTTCATCTTTTGAATAATGCGCTTCCATATTGAGCGTTAGCCACATCTCATTCCATTTTCTCTCCCAAGTTTTATCAAATTCAAGAAAGAGATTTTTGACGTATTGTTGCGTTATAGTTGAAGCTCCTTGAACAGTTTTGCCTTCTTTAAAATTGGTATAGAGAGCTTTGATAATGCGTAAGAAGTCAAATCCAAAATGTTTATAAAAGTTTTTATCTTCTGTAGATATCGTGGCATTGATAAGATTTGGTGACATATCTTTGAGACTTATCCATTCAGTACCGTCGTTTCCTTGTAAAAAAACGCTTTCGGTTGAGTCATAAAAAATGATGTTGTTTGCTCGTTCTATCTCCAGCTTGGGTGATAGTTTTGAATATCCATATACTGACAATCCAACAACGATTAATAAGAAAAAAAGAATTATAGATAATTTAAATAATCTTTTAAATATTCTCATAAAATCACCATTCCAATTTTATTATGGTGTAAAAAAATAAAAATATGTGTTAAAAAAAAGACTTATATGTTATAATTCGGTGTAGAAATTGCGGTGTTGTCGATGAAAAAGATAAAGATTAAAGCAATAATTAATTCCAATGGTGAAAAAATTGTTGAAAATTTAGAAGGAATTCTAGATATGGGTATAATAAGTTATCATGAACGCGATAATACTTATGTATCCATAAATACCTTAAAGAATGAATTAGTTAGGGAAAATGTAACTATAAAGTTGCGATATACTTTTGATTTGAATAAGCCGACTAAAGGATATATACACGTCAAAGAGGTTGATAGTGATGTGTTGGTGGACATAAGGACTAACACTATTATCAATGATGAATATAAATATTATGTTGAATATACAATTGAAGATGATGCATTTATTTATGAACTAGATTATATGGAGGTAGAATGATGAGTTATATAAAGCAAATAGAAAAAGATATCATTTCAGCGATGCAAAACATAGGTTTTGCGGTTGAAACTGTTGATTTGACAACATCTAATCGTCCTGAATTAGGTGATTACCAACTTAATGATGCGATGAAACTCGCTAAGGAATATCATCAAAATCCTCGAGAAATTGCTCAGAGAATAAAAGAGGAGCTCGATAAGAACTATAAATTTGAAAATATTAATATTGCTGGGCCAGGATTTATTAATATTTCAATTTCTAAGAAAGCTCTCATTGAATTTTTGAATGATTTGAGTAAAGATGTAAAAAATAACATTGATCCAAGAGAACACAAGAAAATCTTCATCGATTATGGTGGCGCTAATATCGCCAAGACGCTACACGTTGGTCATTTGCGTAGTGCCAATATTGGTGAAGCTCTCAAGCGGCTTGCGAAAGCTTTGGGCAATGAAGTAATTGCTGATGTTCATTTCGGAGACATA
>CANROW010000021.1 GCA_947632345.1 uncultured Bacilli bacterium
GAACTAAATTTTCAGTTCTCTACATAGTTCATTTATCATTAGTTTTTGGTTTCACCAACACTTCTTGACATTGAACCGAAGTTCTAGTATCTTTTTTATTTATTCAACAGTTACTGATTTTGCTAAATTACGTGGTTTATCAATGTCGCATCCCCGCAATCGAGCTACTTGGTAAGCAATCAATTGTAAAGGTATGATAGCTAAAAAAGGAATGATATAACTATTTACCTTTGGCAAAACAATTTTATCAGAAACGAATTCATAATTATCATCCAATTCTTTTTTAGTTAAGAGGATGACATCAGCTCCACGCGCTTTGACTTCCTTAATATTACTAATTGTTTTAAGTGATAATTCTTCATCAGTCATCACGGCAATTACCGTCGTATGATCTTCAATTAACGAAATAGTTCCATGTTTCAATTCACCAGCTTGATATGCTTCGCTGTGAATGTATGAAACCTCTTTAATTTTCAAACTACCCTCCATACAGATGGCATAGTCTATTCCACGACCGATGAAAAAGATATCATTATCGCGATAAATTTTTTCAGCAATGTCAAAATATTTTTTCTCTTCTTTTAAAACTTTTTCCACATATTCTGGGGATTTTTTTAATATGGCTAATAATTCATTTAATTCTCTACTCGTTATTTTGTCGCGTTCAATCATCATTTTTAAATTGATTAGCATCAACATAGCCACTTGTAATACATAGGCCTTAGTAGTCGCAACAGCAATTTCCATTCCAGCTCGAATGTATAACACTTGATCAGCTTCACGGGCAATTGTCGAAGATACGACATTGACAATCGCTAGTGTGTCAATATTGTTCTCCTTAGCTTTTCGCAAAGAAGCAATTGTATCTGCCGTTTCTCCAGATTGCGAAATTACTATTACTAGAGTTTTATCATCATAAAATACTTTTTTATAACGATATTCACTGGCAACCTCGACAGTTGTCTCAATTCCTACTTGATTTTCAAATAAGTATTTACCAATGATACCAGCGTGCATAGCCGAACCACAAGCAACGATATGAATTTTATTATACTTTTTCAAATCTGGCATCTTTTCAACAAAAGAATTGAGACTGTCAACATACTCATTAATTGTATCTCTTAGAATATTGGCTTCTTCGTGAATTTCTTTTAACATAAAATGTTCATAACCATTTTTTTCAGCTTGTTCAATGTTCCAATTGACTTCTAATTTTTCTTTACAAATGTTTTGTAAATCTTTGTCGTAAAATTCAACTTCATTTTCTGTCATTTTGACAACATCATAATTGTCTAATAGACAATATTCTTTTGTAAACTTTAAAACAGCTGAAACATCCGAAGCTATTAAATTGGCTGCTTGTCCTACCCCAACGATTAAGGGACTATCTTTGCGAGTGGCATAAATGGTATCTAGCTCATCATCAAAAATGATTCCCATCGCATAAGACCCCTTTATATATCCCGCAAATTCTCTAATTACTTCGAGGTTATTCCACAAGCCTTTTCTTTTCAAATAATCTAGAAGAGCTACTGCCACTTCGGTATCTGTATCCGTTTTAAAAACATAATCTTCTTTTTCAAGAAGTCTTTTTAAATCAATATAATTTTCAATAATCCCATTGTGAACTAGGGTTACACTACCAACGCGGTGGGGGTGAGAATTTATATCACTAGCACCACCATGCGTTGCCCATCGTGTATGAGCAATGCCTAATTTTCCCTGTTTACTTTCATCAATTTTTTCTTCAAGGCTACTTATCTTTCCTTGACATTTAATTATTTTAACGCCATCGTCGACATAAGCTAAACCTGCTGAATCATACCCGCGATACTCAAGCGTTTTAAGTCCATCAATCAAGACTCTTTGGATATTGGTCATTTTACCAACATATCCGATTATTCCACACATCTATTTTCCTCCACACAAAAATTATAGTGTGATGATATATTTTTTGTTGTAATATTGATTTTACTTTTTATAATATATCTAACGATTCACTAACCGTAGTAGTACCCGCCGAACAATTCGATAATCTACTAACCTCGTCATCTACTCAAAGATCTGGCGCTCAGTATGAAATACAACCTTTCTCTTCTATACCTAATATCATTATATTATAAAACAATAATAATGTGCAAATAAAAAGACCTAAACGGTCTCATATTCATTTACTCTACTCGTAAAAATCATCATTTTTATTATCAATATCATCGTAATCATTAATATTTAAATCAAAATTTAAGTTTGTATTCGTATGTTTTAACTCTCTATCATTTGTCAAGACTGCGTCAATAGCACCAGGATTTTCCCGATGTGGCTGCTCAATAATTGTCCGTTGCCCGACTGCGCTTGATGAAACGTTAGCTAGAGGAGGAAAATCATCTTGACTAGCGACATCTGGAGTATTTTTAATTTCTTCCTTTGGCTCCTTATTCTCTACAACTGGAATAAAAATATCGCTTGGTTCTTCGGGAGTCAAAACAACTCCGTTCATAAGTGTTGAATCGTATTTATTAATACTTACTTTTTCTGGTGGAACTTTTGCATCGCGTATTACTATTCCTCGCAATGAATCAGTATTATCTTGAACTGGGTCACTTTCAACCGGCGTTTCAGTTACAGGTTCATTGTTCACAGAATCTGGAAGCACTATTCCTTCCTTTAAAATTCCTGCTTCTTGATCATACATATCTTTAAATTTCTCTTTGAAAATTGGCAATTCTTTTTTAATGACATCGGGATAAACCAAATGCGTATTAGAAATAGCCTTTTCAAAATCATATATATTTACTTCTGTACGATTATCAAAAACCGTAAAAGAAAAAGCTGACTTCATAAGTGTTAAAGCGATATCTGGATAACGTGATCCCACTTCAAAAACCCTTTTATATTCGGAAGTTAAATCAACGATAAATGTCATAATTTGCTCTTGTTGATATCTTGAATATTTAAGTTTAACCCCTGTAGTCTTTTCTATTTTGGGAAGTGTCCCCATCAAGATCTGCACAGTTTCTTCCCTTGTTGGCTCTGGTACCTCAACTTTTTGAAAACGTCTTGTAAAAGCTTTATCTCGTAAAATATAACGCTCATATTCTTCCGTTGTTGTTGCTCCAACAACTTTGATACTTCCTCTTCCTAATCCCTCTTTAAAGATATTAGCAAAGTCTAAAGATGACTCATCTGTTGCGCCAATCAACATATGAATTTCATCGATGAACAAAATGATCTTTTCTTTTTCCTTTAGCTCATCAATCATTACTTGAACTTTACTCTCACCATTTGGCATTGTACCTAAAAGTGATGCTGTCTTTACATTTATAATATTATATCCCAATAAGGCAGCTGGTACTTCTTTTCTTTGAATAGCATAAGCCAATCCTTCAACAATGGCTGTTTTACCAATACCTGGTTTACCAACCAATATTGCTGACTTTTCGGGAGTTAAAAGAATGAGTAAAAGTTCTTTAATCTGCTTATCACGACCAATAGCGGGATTAGTGATGTATTCTTTTTGAGAATAATTTTCACCATATCGCTCTAGTATACTAAACTTTTTTTCTTCATCCATATCAGCTACCTCCTTATTCTTAATTTAGTATATCATTTTTTTCTCTTTTAATAAACATCTTTTTTGTATTTAGAAACATTTATGTTATAATGATTTTGGTGAGCAGTATGAAGAAGTTTATAGAAAAAAACAAAGATTATTTTATCATTAGTGGAATTACTCTGTTAATATTTACAATAATTTTTTTAATGAAACATATCTATCCATTTGGTAATAATACCTTAATATATGGCGATATGTACGATCAACTGACATCATACTATTATTACATATATGATTGTTTTATGGATGGTAAATCTTTTTTAATCAATTTTAGTGCCTCGAGTGGAATCAATTTCTTTGGAATTATCATGTATTATTTATTCAGTCCATTTACCTTGTTAATACTTTTATCCCAAAGAAGCAAAATATATCTATTCATATCAATAATCATCGTTTTAAAAATTGTCCTTTGTAACATCACTAGTCTATACTTGATAAAAAAACTATTTAAAAATATGAATAGTTTTCTAAGTGTATTCCTAGCTATGTTCTATGGTTTCTCTATTTACAGTCTCAATTATTATCAAATAACATCTTGGATTGACGCTATGTATATGTTCCCATTAATTGTCATAGGTCTTAAGAAACTATTTGATAGTGACAATCCAAAAATGTATATCTTCACCCTTGCTCTTTCCCTTTACTTCAGCTTTTATGTATCTCTAATGGCTGTTATTTGTATCTTTTTATTATCAATCATATACATTCATTTTTATGTCAAGAAATCAGAACAGAGCAAAAAAATGTTAGAACTCGGAATAAGCACTGTTTTAAGTATTGGTTGTGCGTTACTCGCCATTATTCCAACTTACAAACAGATATCCATATCGGCGAGAATGGGCTTTGGTTTAGAGACCCTTATCAATTCGAAGATGGGACCTATTACTGATAAAATTATTTTATACTGCTGTGCTCCACTTCTATTTGTCGCTTTGATCCTATTATTAAAAGATTATAAGAAACATAAAAAGTTTCTACAATTTTACATTCCAGCTATGACCTTATTATTAATTCCTTTAATAGTTGAACCTGTCAATAAACTTCTTCACTTTGGTTCATATGCTGCTTTTCCATATCGTTTTGGATTTGTTACAGTCATATTACTCATTATTGGCGCAGCATATTATTTTAACTCTTTAAAATTAAACGATGAAAAAATCAGTTTGTGCAAAAAGATAATTTCTATTGCCGGGGCTATTTTCTCAGTATTTGTAACTATTTTTATAACTGTATACAAATATGATGCTTTTCAACAAGCTATTGATGATTTGACAATATCAAAAACTAAAATATTAGCCATTTTGTTGATTTTGATGTTTGTTGTTGCCTTTATTTCTATCTTTGTCATTTTTATCTTGAATAAATGTCTTACCAAATTGTCATTCATCTTAATCTTTATTGTTTCAATAGTTCATATTTTTTGTACATCATACATCTATGTCGGTATAGAATTTATTCAAGATGATATTAGATATGCTTATGAAAATATGAATGTTCTCAGTAATGAATTTGATCCTAATGACTATTATAGATATAAAACCGAGACGACGAAGTTAATCACTAATAGTAGTAATGTCATCAGATTCAATAGTTTAGATCACTTCAGCTCACTTACTGATGGTAACAACTTGATAACTTTAAAGAGATTAGGTTATACGTCTTATTGGACTAAAAGTTTCTCACGTGATGGTACACTATTCAGTGACATTCTTTTAGGTAACAAATATATTTTAAGTAATGGTTCTGAACCATATAATTATCATTTGAAGAATCAATATGATGACTTATCATTATATGAATATGATGATGAGCTACCATTTGGTTACTTCGTCAACAATAATGTTGATATTGAAAAATATCCAAATACTTTTTCTTTACAAAATGCCATCTATCAATCAATTACTAATAAAGAAGAAGACATATTTGAGATAGTTGATGATATAGATACTTTGAATATTGACGTCAAAGGAAATAAATATAACGTTTCTGGTAAAGATAACTATGCTAGATTTTCTATTGATGTCAAAGGAAAAAAGAAATTGTATTTGGAAGTATATCACGATCTAAATAACATTGAAAACGAGAAATTATTTAAGTTATTGAAAATATATGTCAATGGTGAATTAATTAGAGATAAATTCCCCGATGATATGATTAATGGTGTTGTTGATCTAGGTGTTTTTGAAAATGAACAAGTCAATGTCAATGTGGTATTTACAAGAACATGTACCCTTAAAGCCTTTCAAATTGGAATGTTAAATTTAGAAATGATAGATGACTTTGTTAAGAACTACTCTCTTGATTATGATATTGAATTTAAAGATAATAATATTCATCTCAATATCGATAGTGAAGAAAAAGATAAATTATTATTCATTCCTGTTAATTATAACAAAGCTTATAGAGCTTACAACAATGGTAAGAAGGTAGAAATTGTTAAGGTCTATAATAATTATATTGGTATTAAATTAAATGAAGGTAATAATGATATAAATATAACTTTTGTTCCTGATGGTTTAAAATCATCACTAATAATTAGTATCATCTTTATCATAACTACAATAGGTCTTATTTGTACAAAACTATATAAGAAATTAATAGGAATTGAAATTTTACAGAAGATAGCTAGATATGCTTATTTAAGTCTCTATGGTTTAGTTCTCTTAGGAGTCTACCTATTACCTATGTTAGCATTTGTCTTATCATTATTCATATTTATCAAGTTATAAAAAAACTAGTCGCTGGACTAGTTTTCTTATGCCTTAATCGAAGCTAATTTGCCTTTGGACTTCTTGTATAAAAATCTGTGAAAAAGATAAAGATAATCCACGTCAAAATGGATATGATACCGCTTATAGTTGAAATAAGCGTTTTTTGATATTGAACATTGACAACTCCTGATTTTGGCACATCAAATTGAATTAAACCTTTATCATTTTCCTCATAAGAAAGTCTAGTTGCCTTACCATTTTCATCTACCAAACTGATGCGATACCAGAGATAATATAGTCTTGGTATTTCAACCGTAGTATTGGTATTAGTGGTTATCGAAAATGATAAATATGGCGTATTATTTTTTATTATTTTGACTTTGCCTTCACCCGAAACGACTCTGACCTCATGATCTCTTTCTAATAATTCATCGAGATCATCAAAGGCCTTTTTCGGTAAATATTCTTTTTCCCAACCCATACCGCCAAGATTGATTGAAAAGTTGAAATTCTTTCGCAAGGTATAATCTTTATTAGAAAAAGTATAGACAGAATTCACGACGATTAAAATCATACTGATGATTAGAACTGGCTTCAAAAATTTTTTAGGTACGAAGAGTAATCCAAATGTCGCTAGCAAACAAAGAGCAAATCCTAGATAAGCACAATTCCGCCAGGCGAATTGCGTCATTACTAATATAGATGGCGCTATCTTCCAAAAGGCTGGTACTAAAATCATTATAAGCGCTACAACGGCAATAATTACTCCACCCAATATGAATTGGCGATTCTCAGCTTTCTTAACTTTTTTATATGAAAGTCCAAGGAAACCAACTAATCCTATTATAAAAAGCGGAATTTGTGAAGTTAACCATTTCCCAGGTCGCAATAAATCTTTTATTGATAGAACGCTATTGGCTACACTCTCTCGTGAATACATATAATCTTTTTGAAAGACCATGTATTCGCCCAACATTTTATGTTCAAATATTGGAACGATATAATCAAGAGATAACAATACCGCAATAACTGAAGCTAAAGCCAAATGACCGATTACTTCTTTCTTAAACACTTTTTTACCTTGACAAAGCAAAAATATACCGATAAAGAGAGTTACATAGATCGAGCTGATGAGATGACTACCAAACAACATATAAAAGCCAATGACAAAACATAAGTAGAATTTTAACTTATCCTCTTTATACAACAGATAATAAATACCTAATAAAATAATGGGCAATGATAAGAAAGATATTATTTCACCATAAGCATTTCGGCGATAGATATCAGCGATGAAGTAAGGATAAGTTATATACATTATAGAACCAAAAGTACTGATAACGTCCTTCTTTGTCAATGCATACAAAAGTTTTCGCATAAATATTCCCGTAATAAAAGTAAAAAAGAACAAGAAAACAATAACCGCTACCGAAACAGGTAAATGAACTATCGCCAATACCTTCCAAATATATAAAATAATTAAATGGATTAATTGGGGATAAAAAATACCTGATCCATATCCTAAATCATTAGCCGTTAATGGTCTAATTCGTGTTGGTAATTGAAAAAGCGAAGAATTGCTTTTCATTGCCATAATATTGACGAAGTGAAAAGTCCCATCATCACCATGAATGCCATGAAAAATTAAAGCTGGTATAAACAACAAAAAAGATACGATAAATAATACATAAATATATTTAGGTATCTTTTTCATTTTAATTTTTAAATTATTAATTAACTTCTTCATACTACTCACCCAATTCACAAAATATTTTAAACTCGAAAATAGGGTTTGTCAAATATAGGTCTAGTTATTTATTCCTTTTTACTAAAATTCTATCACATGAACTGATAATCATTGGCAAGATGAAGAGAATCAAAATAGTTGAACAAAGAGTTCCTTGCGATATTGTGATACAGATTTTTGAAGCAATAGCGGAACCAAAATGACCAACGACTAAGGTGACAAGGGTCAAGATTGAGGCACTAGTTAAAATGGTATGGATAGACTTATTATAAGCAGTAATAACTGCCTCTTTTTTATCAGCTGTTTTCCTCGTCTCCAAATAATACGAAGTATAGAGAATGGCGTAATCAATAGTAGCTCCCATCAAAATACTTTGAACAATTAATAGGGAAATAAAGTAAACAGTTCCACCCTCAAAAGTCAATATTCCCATCGTCAAATAAACGGCTGTTTGAATTAAGAAAACCAACACAATTGGTATTAAGGCTGATTTAAAAGTAAATGCCACAACAACAAATATGAAAACGATTGTCAAGATAGTTATGAGAGTCAACTCACCTTGAAAGGTCTGACTAATTTCATAAGCCATTGGTGAATTACCAATAATATATATATCATTTTTAACATTCAAATCATCATTTAACTTCTTGATAAAGGCAAAAGTCTCTTCATTTTCAGGCGCATATTTTGTATTTAAAACCATTCTTGAATACTTATTACTAATTAATAACTCTTTAGCGTCATCAACTAATTCTTTACCATCTAGAATGTCTTTTTCCGTTTCTTCGTCAATAAAGTCATCAAAACGTGAATCTTTTAAAATATCATCATTTAAAAAATTAACAAATTGTTCTACAGTCAATGTCCATTTTTCATCATAATCATTGACACTACCGTAATAGATATACAAAAGGTCAACTAAATCTTTATCGACATCATCAGAAAGAATCGCAATCCTTTTATATAATTCTTCTTTGGTATAAGCATTATTAGCAAGGGACCCATTTATGATATCATCAATCGTATTAATTTTAAGCTTTTTATCATTGTCAAAGTTATTAGAATATTTCTGATTATTTATGACATCATCGATTAAAAAAGTAATAAATTGTTGATAAGATAGAGAAACATCTTCCTTTTTATAATTAATCGCATACAAAGAATATAAGAGTTTAGTTTCATCTAAATCCAAACCTAGAAGATTGGATAAATCTTTAGCATTATATAGAGTTCTATTTAAAACACTATCCATTATTTTTTGTAAAAGTTGTAATTGTCCAAGCGTATCTTGATCTAAACTGCTGGCTAACATCGGATCTTGTTGATGATCTAAAATAAATTTAACATAATTGACTGGTGTCATTCTTGCAACATTGGCTTCGGTGACATATAAGGAATAAACAGCTTTAACTGTCTGTTCAGGAAGGGAAAGAGCTTGAGCTAATTCTTGATAAGAGTAACTAACACCATCTCTACTACTCTGCATAATGAACTGAAGAGTCTTTAAATTGGATAAATTTTCTTCTGTCAAACCACTAGCGATTTCTTCTCGTTCAATATTATCAAGAATGAAGTTGACAAATTCCTGAGGAGTTAATGTCCAACTACTACTATTACCAGTTATGGTAAAATCAATTAATGCATAAACTAAATATATTTTGTCATTCTCGACTTGCAATAGATTAGCGAGGTCTGTCGCTGTAAATAAAGTTGGATTAGTCATTAACAACTGATTATTTTTAATCATCATTAAACTCTGGCGCATTTCATCTGTTAAAATATATCTCTCACTATCTATAGCTAACGTATAATTGACAAATTGGTTAATAGTCAATTCCGTACCATTATCTTGGCTTCCACATTTAAGCAAATAGATATTGGCAACCATTTCATCATCTAAACCAAGAAGATTAGCCATTGCCTCTGAGGTCATTTCTTGATTAACAATAGTTAAATCACTAAAATTCTTTAATAGCTGAATTTCCGTCTGCATCCCTTCGACACTAGAAGAATACTCGGGATTATTCATGACATAATCATTGACAAAATTAGCAAACTCAGAAATTGTCAATTTTTGATCAATATCGTTAATACTGATGTAATATAAATACAAATTATTCGCAACTTTTTCGTCCATATCAAATAGTTTGGCCATCTCTTGATAACTCATCTCGCGATTCAAAACATTTGCATCCATAAACTTAGAAACAGTATTTAATTTTTGGAGAGACTGCGCGTCAACATCTTTGGCATATTTACTATTCATCACATAGTCATTCATAAATTGAATAAAATCGGTAATCGTCATTTGATTAGAGGTATTTAACGAATGATAATATATCAATAAATCATTTACTGTCTCTTGATCAATTTCAAACATTTTAGCAATATCAGAAGAATTATGTTTTCTATTTATGAGATTAGAATCAGTAAAATTGGCTAATCGATCTATGTTAACTCGGGTCTTATCATCAATCTTTTCACTCATTTTCGCATTTTGATAAACATCACTCTTGATAAAGTTAACGAAGTCGTTAAATGTAATTTTATTATTCTCTTTTGCCACATAATAATTATAATAAACTATTCGCAATAAATAATCTTCAACCGTAGTATCAGAATTTAAATCAGCTAACTTAGCATTGAACTTTGAATAAGGAAGAGCTTCATTGATAGTATTTCCATAACACAACACTTCATCAATTTTATTATTGTCCTCTAGTTGATGACAATACTTATCAATTTTATCTTCATATTCATTTTTATAGATGACAGCGATTTGATTATTAGTCGCAAAAACCTGTCCTACTTCATCAGTCTTCGAATCTGTATATAATATACTAAGATTATTCTTTAAGATAAAACTAGAAATAAAAATGATAATAAAGAGAATTATTCCAAAATATCTACACTTATATATAATTTTTCCCAAAGTATTCAATCTAATATTAGGACTTTTCTTTTTAGTCTTGATTATCCATTTATCAAAAATTAATATTAGAGCTGGTAAACAAGTAAAGATTGTCAATAAACTGAATAATACGCCTTTAGCTAAAACTAACCCTAAATCTCTTCCAATCGTAAAGCTCATAAACACGAGAGCTAATAGACCGACAATAGTTGTAACAGAGCTGCTTGAAATAGATGAAAATGAATGATACAAGGCCTTTTTCATCGCTTTGACATCATCTTTTTCCTTTTCTTTCTCTTGACGATAACGATTCATCAACATAATAGAATAATCCATTGAAAGAGCTAATTGAAGAATGGCCGCGATAGCATTGGTGATACTGGAAATAGACGGAAATATAATATTAGTTCCTTTATTGATAATAACCGCCATACCAATAGATACTAAGAAGAGAAAAGGCTCAAGATATGAATCACACATAATGATCAAAATTATTAAAGCACAGCCAATCGCTAAAAAGACAATCCAAATTGGTAAGATATCCTTATTTTCATCAGATACATCACCACTAGTATATACTTCGTATTCTTTATATTTATCCATTATTTCATCATAAACATCACTGGCAACACTTGAATCTTTTGATGCATCAACAGTTATGACATATAAAGTATAATCATCTTTATTATATTCGGTACTACTATCATACTCAATTTCTTTGACCCCATCTACTTGAAGCATTTCTTCATAAATGACTTCTTTTTCTTCAGAGCTCAAACCTTTAAACATAATATTTAAAGTACTAGTCTCCAAGCTGCCAAAAGATTCATCCATGATATCATTACCAATTCTCGTTTCCGAATCATTAGGTAAATATTTAGATATATCACGATTGATATTAACCTTATTTGATAAATATAGACAAATTGATGAAAGAACGATAAGTATACACAAAAGAATATTTCTTTTATCTACAATAAAATCTGTTAGTTTTTTCATTTAGATTCCCCCTAAACAAAATCTATTTTATTTTACTCTTCTATCAATAAAAAATTAACGACAAATTAATGCTTTCTGTTAAAATTTATACATTTATATACAATTTGTATAATTTATGCTATTATAATTAATATCGAGGTGTAATATTATGAAATTAAAAGGTATCAATGCTTCATCTAAAAAAACAGTTGATTTAATCAAAAAAACTTTTGCAGAATTAGTGGAAGAGAAAAGAGAAATGCAAAGTATAACAGTTACTGAACTAGTTAAGAGAGCTAATCTGACAAGAGGAGCTTTTTATTCACATTATGATAATATTTATCAAGTAGCTAATGAATTTCAAGAAGAAATTCTAGAACAAGTCTTTGGTAACGATATCAAAATACATAATCACGAAGATTTACAGGCATATATTGATAACTTCTTCATGTATTTAGATGAGCATAATAACATCTATTCCCAGTTGTTAACTTCAGATGAAGCGCTGTTATTCATCACAAGACTAAATAAAAAGATATGTTTAAAATTACCTAGTATCATCAATGATCAAACCAGTCATTTAAATTCACTATTTTTTACTGATGGAACCATAAATCTAATTGTAAAATACTTTCGAGGAGAAATTGAAGAGAGTTTAGAAGACATTCATCAATACATAAAAAAGATGGCTAAACAGATGTTTTCCGATATCAATATTAAATAAAACCTAGTCATCAAACTAGGTTTTTGTTTAAATATTTATTTCTTAAATTAATGCTTTAAATTTCTTATTTTTTCATCAAGTTTCTTTTGGATATCAATTAAAACTTCTTTAGAGGTCTTTATTTGTGGGAAAGCATTTAATAGACGGCGATAAAGAACTCCTCTTTCTTTCAAGATCTTTTTAATTCGCTTCGTAATTTCTTCCGTTTGATCACGATTAGCTTTTTTAATTTCGTTTTTAAAACTCTTAATAACGACAAATGATATGATATTATCAACTAAATAAATGACTAATAAGATGCCAGCAATGACTTCTAACCAAATAGTTGGTATCGATGATAACAATTTAATGTAAAATGGATTAACTATATATAAAATAAAGCATCCTAAAATACCAAAAGGAATCATCGTTTCTAAACAAATACGACCATTGATATTAAAACGTCTATTATTGTAGTCCCACCACCTGGCATTAAAAAATTTCTCCATGAGAAAACTAGTCATATATTCAAGAACTGAACAAATTAAAATTGACATAAAAAATAGAACTATTGGATCAGACATATATTTTTGTAATAATAAAATGATGAGAAGGCAACCATAACCATAAATCGGACAATATGGGCCAATTAAAAAACCTCTATTCACAAATTTATGATCTTCAATCAATGTTAAAATTTCTTCCATGAGCCATCCCATAAAAGAATACATCATAAAAAGAATTATGTATAAAGATAATGTTTCCATATACTTATCACCTTCAAATATATTATACTTCAAATATTGTATTAGTGCATTTAAAATGCTTTTTTAGTGATACTATCTCATCATAAAGTTAATTACTTTCACTTTAATGATCGTTTATTACATCTATTCTACTTTCAATATTTTTTTATGAACTGTTCCTAAAATATATTAATCATTTCTTATTTTTTAAACTTCTTTCAATAAACTTTTCCAAATCCTTTGGCATAGAACGGGGACCTCTTATCGATTTAACACCATAAGATTTTAATACATCCAACGTCAATTTATCTTGAGGAAATCTATTTAGCAATTTAAGACGCATCACTTTTGACATACTTAAATTGTCATCAGCATATTGATGGGGAATATTCACTTCTAAGACTTGACAGCAATAGAGAATAGCCGAGTAAGGAACAGCTACATATAGATAAACCAAATCACCAACATTGACATTACTAGATTGTTTCCAGAAAATGATATCAGTATCGTTGAAACAATTAATGACATCATAATATTTAGGGTTGGCAGGTATTAACCAATTAGTGGCCTTAACTGTAAAATGATGACTCTTCTTGACACAATCCATTATTTCTTCATCAGTTAATGTATCATCCAAGATGATAGTAATCCAATTTTTCTTATTCATATGATATGCTCGATAATAACCGTGGCACTTCAATAATTTTTCAATTTCTAAACTGTCTAATTTGACATTTAATATTTCGACATCGCGATCTTCTTTATCTAATTTCTTTTTATTGATATTCATAATAAGACCATACCATTTTTGATTTTGTGGATTTCTAAAAACGCCACTAGAATCTCCATCCCAAGGGAATTCTGGTTTATCACCATACTCTTTTTCAATTAGCGTAGCGATGCGATTAGCTTGACTCGATATAAAATAATTAGTATTCGTACAATGATCTTTTATTTCTTCTAAAAATTTTATAAATTCCTCACGAACTTGACTGACAAATTGCCCATTTTGTTCCTCTATTCGAAAATTGGTGTATTCTTCATCAAAGGCCAAATCATAAATCTTGCCACTGATATTATTCATATCATCAACAGTAACATCAATACGAAATGAATTATCTAAAATATAGCGTGATATGACATATATACCTTTTTCTCTTTTAAAACCAAAAGGCAATAATTTATCACATAAAATCGTACTTCGTTTAAATACTTCATTTTCAATATTCATGAAACACCTCAATTTCTTCAATAGAATTTTAAGCCCTTATTTTTTTAAATCAAAACCATCTTTAAAAGCATTACCAACTCTTTCACCAATAAGATAATAACCGTGTGTATAAGGATCAAAAGCAATAGCATCGACTAGGGAAATATCAACATTATCTCCTTTCATAACTTCTTCTAAAGCACTGACATTGACGACTCTACCAACTAAGCCACAACCGAATTCACCATCTTGATATTCAATAAATTCACATTCCATACATATTGGGAATTCATTGATGATTGGGGCATCGACCACTAAAGATCTAGACGTTGTCAAGCCACTATTAAGAAATTTATTAGGATCATTATTTCCAGATACTACACCAAAATAATCAGCTTCCTTGACATGCTTACTATCCGCAATACTAACGGTAAACGCTCTTCTCTTTTCAATGTTTTTGACTGTTTTATGTGTTGCAGTCAAATTTAGAGCGATGATATCTCGATCAATCATCATCCCCCAAGCAGCATTCATTACATCAACAGTCCCATCTTCATCATAAGTAGCAATCATCAACACGGGCATTGGGAAGATTGCCTCAGTTGTTTTAATATTCTTTCTCATTATTCATTCCACCTTTCACTATCTATTATAGCAAATAAAAACTTAATTACCTATCATTTACAATAATTTATCAATTCATCAATAGTGATCTTCTTATTTTTTTCGATAGTCCAATATTCATTTTCTGTATCAAAATTACAACGATAAACATCATAGAAAAGCGTATCATAGTAAATGACATTACTCACAGTTGTTGTGGATATTCTATACATTGGAGCTTCGCGATTAGTCCGAACATTTATATAATCAGTAAATAATAATATGCCCATTGCTCCCACAAAAATTATTGCTGCTGCTAGTAATCGTTTGTACCACTTCTTTGTATTTATTATTCTTGAAATACCAAAGATAAATATCATTATTCCAAAGAAAGAATAAATAGATCCCCAACTACTCTCACTCGGAAAAATCATAATTGCTGATATTGCAATAAATAAACCAAATACAATTATAATTAAAGATATCAATTGATTATAAGCATTAAACTTTTTAGTAGAATAATCAATTGTATTCACAATATTTTCTTCAAATTTTTCTTGGTACTCATCCTTAGCTAGCTTTTCTCCACTCAACAACTCATTAATTGTAATATTAAATATGTCACATAGCGGTTTAAACAGAGACAAGTCGGGCATATTTTTACCATTCTCCCAATTGCTGATTGAACGATCAGTTACTCCTAATTGCTCCGCTAACTCAGATTGTGTTATCTTTTTTTCTTTCCGACATTTGGCAATAAACTTACCTATTTTTTCTTGATTCATATTTTCACTCCTTTCACATTAAATTGTATAATGCAAAAGTCTTTTTTGACACGAAACAAACCTTGAGTTGACTAAATCCTATCCTTATTTGTCATAGTCTTCTAAGAAACTCTTATATTTACCATTCTGTTTGACACCTAAAACACAATTGAGATTGACATTATCTAATGCTTTAAAAATATTATAATCGATATCTTTATTGATCCTTTTTAAATTTTTAATAAGTTCTTTTATTTCTTTTCGCTTACTAATATTTTCACTATTGTTTTTTTCCGTAAAACGACAAGCACAATTGAGAAACTTTAATTCATTAGTATTTTGCCAAGAAATAATAGCTTCTTCTCTTACTAGATATAATGGTCTAATCAATTCAATTCCTTCAAAATTATCACTATGTAACTTAGGCATCATCGTCTTTACTTCTGAACCGTAAAACATCGAAAGAAGAGTCGTTTCAATGACATCATCGAAATGATGACCTAAAGCAATTTTATTACAACCGAGTTCTTGAGCTTTACTGTACAAGCATCCTCGGCGCATTTTAGCACATAAATAACAGGCCATTTTTACTTCAATATTAGAAACTGCTTCAAAAATATTACTATTAAATATCTCGATAGGAATGTTTAATATCTTGGCATTTTCAATAATTGCTTGATGATTTTGTTCATTATAACCAGGATCCATAACGACATAATGAGCATTGAATTTTATCTTACCGTGTCTTTGTAATTCCTGAATACATTTAGCTAACAAAAAAGAATCCTTCCCCCCACTGATGCAGACCATAATGTTATCATCTTCTTTAATCAATTCATACTCTTGAACAGCCTTGACAAATCTTCCCCATATTTCTTTTCGATATTTCTTTATTATACTTCTCTCTATCTCTTTATATTTTTCCATATCGATTACTCCTTTACAATCATCTTTTAAACAAAATTCTGTTAAAAATTTTCTATTTCATATTTGTGAAAAGACTTTGCCTAAACTATCATTTATTACTAAATCAGCTATGCCATCATAAGGTGTACTACTGCGATTAATTAAAACCAGATATTTACCATTAAAATAATTAATTAGGCCACTCGCTGGATAGACAGTTAAAGATGTTCCCGCAATGATTAACATATCAGCTTTTTTAATAGAATCAATCGCATTTTTCACTGTTTCATCATCAAGCCCTTCTTCATAGAGAACGACATCCGGTTTTATCGTTCCACCACAACGGCAT
Source organism: uncultured Bacilli bacterium (assembly GCA_947632345.1). Lineage (GTDB taxonomy): Bacteria > Bacillota_I > Bacilli_A > RF39 > UBA660 > RUG11788. The sequence continues at coordinate 17,242 of CANROW010000021.1, forward strand.
TTAGGAACACCATTACTACAAAAGACGTATTCAGCATCATAAAATTTATTGCACTTCATACAATAATTTCTTAAAACACTACCATGTAATTCGTATACAACTTTAGATCCCGCTTTTTGATGAAGACCATCTATATTTTGGGTTATAATTGCTTTAATTTTTCCCATTTTTTCCAATTCAGCTAGCTTTATATGTGTTACATTTGGTTCATAATTTAAACTATTTAATTTATCTTTATAAAACCGATAAAACTCTTCAATATTATTTTTAAAAAAAGTGTGACTTAGTATTTCTTCTGGTGGATATTCATAGTGTTGATTATATAAACCATCCTTACTTCTAAAATCCGGAATTCCGCTCTCGGTTGAGACACCAGCCCCACCGAAAAAAACAACATTATTGCTCTCTTCAAGCATCCTCTTAAATTGTTTTATTTTTTCATCCATTCAGCTCACCAACTTCTCGTGATTTCTAAAAGTTATTATAATATTTTTTATTGATAGTATCAATTAAAGACTAAAAATTCATCTGCTTATTTTTTTTTAGTTTTTATTTATTTTATAGAAAATATCGCAACAGAAAAGCAAATCATATGTATGATTTGCTCATAAAAATGCAATTTTCATCACGCCTTTTCTTTCTCATCTTCTTTTTGAAAAATTAATGATAAAGTTTCAATATCGCCTGTTCCTCTAGTTGAATTTGGAACATATCCACAATATTCCCAACCTTTTTTGATCATTCTCTCTATTGTTTCATTAATGTTAGGAAATATATATTTATTTCCTTTAAATCCACCCCAACCTCTGAATTCCGACTTGATTTCAATAAATTTTACTTTTTTCATTTATTTCCTCCAATATGAATTACTATTTGTTTCATAAATATTATATCAAAGAAAAAGCAAACCTCATATAGAGTTTGCTAATATTACTTCCCCACTTTCTTCAAATCATATATTACATCAACAGCGTCGCATACATTTTGGGAATGGGTTACGATGATAACACATTTATTTTCTTCATGGGCTAATTTTTTTAATATTTCTAAAATTTCAGTTTCGGTCTGTTTATCAAGATTTCCTGTCGGTTCATCAGCAAGTATCATTTTAGGGTTATATGACAAACTTCTGGCAATAGCAACTCTTTGTTGCTCTCCACCAGATAATCTCAATACTTTACGATTGGCATAAGTTCCTTTTAATCCGACTTTTTCCATAAGTTCGATTGCTTTTTCTTTTTTGTTTTTAATTTTTAGACCATTGGCATCCATAGAAAGAATTATATTTTCACTAGCAGTCATAAAAGGCAACAAATTATAACTTTGAAAGACAATACCAATATCACTATTACGATACTTATCTAAATTCATATTTTTTAGACTTTTACCATCGAATATAATTTCACCTTCAGTACATCTTTCAAGCCCACTTATTAAAGATAATAAAGTTGTTTTTCCTGTACCACTGCGTCCTCTTATAGCATACATTTTCCCACTTTCAAAATCAAAACTAACATTTTTTAAAGCATAATCATCTTCTTCGGCATCACTATACCTGTAACTTGCGTTTTTAATACTTAAAATAACATTCTTTGGAGAAGTATTTATTTCTTTTAAATCTTTATTATTTTTTACTTCTTTTACTTCATTACTTTTAACTGTTTGGCTCTTATCTCGACGTTTATCTTTAGAAACATAGTTACTTTTTTTCTTATTTGCCATTATTAAGACCTCTCTTTCAATATCGTAAGTGGTGAAAATCTTTGAATACTAACCATTGAAGCAATTGAACTTACTAATACGAGTGTTAGTCCTATTCCAAGTAATTCTAATATAACTTTAATATCTACTACGGCATCAATAGAATCGTATGCTTGAACAACTGGCATACCTTTACCTCGCATTTCGCCTCTATTTCCACGATCTAGCATTCCACCATTCATATTAGCTCCACCAAAGTTTTTACCAATTTCTTCAGCTCTTTCATTGCTACTATTTATTTCATTAGCAAGTAAAGAATTGCTTACTCCTTTAGAACTTACTGCTCCAATTCCAGCGCCAAGTATAAGGGCAACA
>CANROW010000022.1 GCA_947632345.1 uncultured Bacilli bacterium
TACTAATGACCAGACTTTTGAGCCAACTAATGATGCTTTTATTTGGGAAGTTGTCAATGAGACAGCTGGCGTAGTTATGACGAAGAATGGCACTATTTTTCCAGCGGAATATGATAGCTTTTATACGCGTGATGGAGTCAATTGTTCAAATGGACGTTGTACTGTCACTTATAAGAAACAACCGACTTTGACATCAACTCATCAGGTGTCTGTTCCAGAGAGTTGGACATCCGCTATCAGTGGTTCTCATGGTCATGGTCGGGGTATGAGTCAATGGGCTATGGTTGACTTGGCTGCTAATCAGAATATGGATTTTCAAGAGATTTTGAGTACTTTTTATGATTCAGATTATGTTTTACAAAGACTTACTGGAAGTGGTTCAACTTCTAGTTCAACAACTGCTTTTTGTCAAAGAACAGGTCCTTCATCAGCCAATAGCAATGGAACTTGTGATGGCACCACTATCTATCGCAGCAAAAAAATTGGTAATGATTCTTTGACAAGTCCTATGAATTTATTAGCTTGTACGGCTGATCAAGCAGAGCAGGCCTTTGCGGAAATTGCTGAAGCATGTGGTAAGATTCCACATGCAGGTTCAATGCGCAGTTTAAACGCCAATGTTTCGGCAGCGCGTAGTTCGACTAGTTTTCATTATACGGGTCGCGCTTTTGATTTGAGCACGGAGGAAGGTATGCAAAGTGGGGATACTTATTTTTATGTCACTTTTGACGATACTAGTGGTAACGATAATTCCCATTATTATCGCTTATATTGTAAAGTTAACGGTTCAACAAATAGTCCTCATGCGAGCCAAAGGACAATCACGCCGCTTGTATATTCGCGAAAAGATGGCAAGCCAATTACCAAGAAAACCGTTACTGATAATTTTTTAGATGTCACGGGAGTATTGAATGATTATGGACTTTATGGCATTGGTCCGCGTTCTTGTATGTCGAGTGGTAATTATATGTGTACTGAATGGTGGCATTTTCAAGATACTAGTGGTTTAGTTGTCGGTAAGACGACTTTTGAAGAAACTTTGAATCAGTATTATGGTTTAGGATATAGTTATTCTGGTACGCCAGTAGGTAATCATTTGAAAAAAATATGGAATGGTGGAGTTTTTGGTTAGAAAGGGGCCATTATGAATTTAAAAAAAATGCTAAAGGACAAAAAAGTAGTTAATATTATTGTTATAGCCTTGATATATATGGCTATTATGGGAATCCTATTTGTTGTCATGACCGCAAAAGATGATAATGTATCTCTAAATAATTATATAATTTTAAATGGTGAAAATTTTTATGAGTATCAGGATGGACAAATAAAATCCATATCTTTGTTAGAAAATGATTTATCTGATCAACTCTTTAAAGTATACAGAGATTACCAATATAGCGGTGAATATTATTTAGTTCAAAATAGTTCTAAGTATCAATATATGAAGTTTTCTAAAGGTAGGACAAATAAGTACTTTGTTCCCCAGATGCCTTTTATCGCAATGACTGATAAAATCGATTATGTCGATTTTGAAAAGGAAGATTTAGATGATGCTGATAGAATTGATGTTAGAGATTTGATGAGTAATAAAGGAATTAATGATATTGGTAATATTGATTATAGTTATAAGGTTAATATCGATGTTGATAATGATGAAGAAAATGAAACTATTTATGTCATTTCAAATTTTGATTATGTTCATATATCTGATAATTTATTTTCAATTATTTATGTAAGAGATGGTAGTGATCGCCGAATTTTAGAAGAGTATTATTTTGATTCTACTAATTATGAAGAGTTTATTACGTGTAGTTTGTCCTACATTTTAGATTTAAATGATAATGGTTTATATACTTTAGTAGTATCTAGTAGTGATGATGATCAATCTGTTTATAATTTTTATGTAAAAAATAATAATTATTACAAAAATTTAAGATTGTATTAGGTGATGACATGAAAAAAAATAAATATAAATTATTATTTTTAATAGGAATAACTTTTCTAACAGGATGTCAAGCTAACTATAATGTTAAGATTGGTCTTAATGGTCAAGTTGTCGAAGAGGCGACTCTCATTGAAGACAAAGATGCTTTAATGGATGCTTTTACTAAAGATAAATTTAATCAATATGTTGATGATTATTTAAAACAAGTCGGTTTAAACACAAAACTTCGTCAGAAAAAAGTTTTAATTCAAGATAGTACAGCTGGTGTTAACTTATCAAAATCATATCGAGATATTCAACAGTATATTAATGAGAGTAAGGCGATTAATTATCTATTCAAAAAAATAAATGTTGAAAAAAAGGGAAATAAGACTTTAATAAATTCAGTCGAAAGTGATTATGATGTGATTTATTTAGAAGATGATGATGAATATAATTTTACTAATTCGCAGTTATCTATTGCTTTACCTTATATGGTTATCAGTTCTAATGCCAATGCAGTTGATCAACAAAAAAATATATATACTTGGAATATAGACGATGAATTTAATGGTATCGAGTTAGAGTATTACAATTCTAGATTTTACACGAATAATATTTTTAATTTAGCGCGATATGGGACTATTTCTACCTATATAACAGTTCTTTTAATTGTTATGATTGTTGTATTAATAGTGGGTATTATCACGATGGGATTAATTATAGAAAAAAAGCAAAAAAACATTAAATAAGAACTATAATTTATTGCATTGTCATATAAATTTGTTATAATATTATTGTATTTTATGTGAGAAAGAGGGGCTATATATGAAGTTAAAATTCAGAGCTGAGCCACAAGATATATTAATTTTCTTATTGTTTGCAGTATTTTTATTAGTGGTCGTAGCATTAGGAGTTGTCAACTTGTCCAATTTGGCAAGTGGTGAACCATTCACGATTAATCCTTTTGTTGCTTTTGGACCAGATTATATTACAGCTACAATTGTTTTTTATATTGTTGCGTTAATAGCTCTCTTTTTAAGTGTATCATCATATTTTTTTGAACGTGATGATGGTATCGGTTTTTCAATGAATAAAAAGGATAAAGGATATAGTAGATGGGCTAAAGATAAAGAGATGAAAGCAGTTCTAAAAGAAGTTGATCCAAAAGCTCCTACTAGTCAATATGCTGGTATACCATTAATTAGTAAAAATGGTAAACTTTGGGTAGATAATGGTGAATATCATACTTTAGTTATTGGTGCTACTGGTGCTGGTAAAACACAAAGTACAATTTTGCCCGCTATTAAAGTTTTAGCTAAAAAAGGTGAATCAATGGTTTTAACTGACCCTAAAGGTGAACTTTATGAAGGAACCGGGGAAATGCTAAAAGCTAAAGGATATGACTTGATCGTTTTAAATTTCCGTAATCCTCAAAAAGGTAATGCTTGGAATCCGATGACATTACCATATCAATTGTATAAAAACGATAACAAAGATAAAGCTATTGAGCTTTTGGATGACCTTGCTTTAAATATTCTTTATGAAGAAAACAGTGGAAATGCTGATCCATTCTGGGAAAAGACTTCAGCTGACTATTTTTCTGGATTAGCTCTAGGATTATTTGAAGATGCTCCAGAAGAAAAGATAAATATTAATAGTATAAGTTTGACGACGACCGTTGGTGAAGAGAAGTGCGGTGGTTCAACTTATGTTAAAGAGTACTTCAATATGAAAGATCCTAATTCACCAGCTTATATCAATGCTAGTGGTACGATTATGGCTCCTAGTGAAACTAAAGGATCAATTATCTCTGTTTTCAAACAAAAAGTAAAATTGTTCTCATCACGTGAAAATTTATCAGAAATGCTAAGTTATAGTGATTTTAACCTACGTTCTATTGGTGAAAAACCAACAGCCGTATTCATCATCATTCAAGATGAAAAGAAGACATATCACTCATTAGCTACAATTTTTATTAAACAATGTTATGAAACACTAATTGATGTTGCGCAAGAACATGGTGGAAAACTTCCTTGTCGTACTAATTTCTTACTAGATGAGTTTGCTAATATGCCACCATTGAAGGATGTAACGACGATGATTACAGCAGCACGTTCAAGACAAATTCGTTTCACGATGATCATTCAAAACTTTGCTCAATTGAATCAAGTATATGGTAAAGAAAATGCTGAAACTATTAAAGGTAACTGTGGTAATATTGTCTATTTGATTTCGACAGAGTTGACTGCTTTGGAAGAAATAAGTAAACTTTGTGGTGAAGTAAAATCGAAAAAAGATGATAAGACGGCATCAACACCACTTGTTACAGTGTCTGATTTACAAAGAATGAAACAATTCGATCAAATTGTATTGCGTTTGCGTATGCAACCATTTAAAACATCATTTACGCCTAACTTTAAGATTGACTGGGGTGGGGAAAAGTATCCTAAGATGGAATATCCAGAAAGAGAGAAGAAACCTGTTCAAGTTTTTGATGTTCGTGAGTTTGTAAAAGAAAAAAGACAACAAAAGATTAAAGATATGATGATGGAAAATGGTGGAGGGGCAATGCCACCTGGTGTTGCTGGTGGAATGATGCCACCAGTAAATCCATTTGCATCTTCAGCTATGCCACGTGATCCATTTAGGCCAATGCCTAGTGCAGGCCCTAGCGGTAATGGTGCAGGATCTCCTGTTGATATTGATGATTTAGTTCGGAAAATTGATGCTAAAATTGCTGAGATTGAAAAAGAGGAAAAAGAAAAGGCTCCTAGTAAGCCAACGCCGCCTACTAAACCACCAATATCAACGCCACCTAATGATAAAATGGTCAAAGATAGTGTTGTTGATGTTAAGCCAGTTCCAAAAGATAAACCAATGGTTTCTATCGCAAATGTTGAAAATAAAGTCAATGATATTATTCAAACAGATCGTTTAAATGATAAGAATAAAGAAGATAGAGATAGAGTTGTTGAAGAAAAGATAATTGCAACGCCAAAGACAGATAAAGTATCAGAGAATGATAATCCGACTAAACCAACGATATCATTAGATGATATTGATGATAGTCAATTCTTTGATGATTTCTTTGAAGAATAAAAAAAACATAAGAACTGATTTGATAAATTTATACACAAAATAAAAAATTCTAACTAAACTACATCAATCCTTAATCGGTGTAGTTTTTAGTTTATTTTTGGGATAATTGTTCTTGATGAAGTCTTTAAATTGAACATTGAGAGTTTTATCAAAGGAAAGGAGTTGGCATACTTGGAATTAGATTCATTTCAACTTTTTTATATAGTTGAAATAAATCTAAATATTATAAAATATGTTATAATCAAAATTAGAGGAGTAGATAAAATGGATAATGAGGGATATGATTTCTTAAATAAAATATATCAAAATTTGCATTTAAGTGATGAGGTAATGCATACTGCCTCACCAAGTGATACTAAAAATGAAAAAATAGCTAAATATATGGAAAGATTAGAACGTCTACATAGAAAGGCTTTTGATGAGACAAGAGCTTCAAGAGATCATGATATTGCTATGTTAAAAGGACTTTATTACCGTAAATATGTGATAAAGCGCGAGAATATACCAGAAACATACTTTGAATTACAAAAGAAAATAGCTTTAGAAAGAGGAATGGGACATTTAGAATATACTGAAGAGGCAAAAACCGAAGAGATAGAACGCATAATACAAGAACAAAAAGAAAGTCTTGGTAAGTGGATAGAGTATTTTGCTAGTCCTGATGCTGACGTATATCCTACTTGGTTTAAATATTATGCTTTTCAAGGAATGTTAAAGTTAGGGGCATTTGATAAATCTAAAGACAGCTTTAGTAGAAGAACAGCTAGTACAGTAAAATCATTTATTGAATTAGATAGAGAAGCTTTAGCTTTTATATATGATATCTTAAAACAATCTCTATCAAAAGAGCAAATAGAAGATGAAGAATTAGAAAAATTGATTGATAATGGAAATTTTGGAAAGTTGTACGGATATGCATTAAAAAAGTTGGATGAAGCCCAAAAGGATATAAGTAGTGATGATGGTATATGGAAGAAATATGAGCAAGGTAGTGATCCAGAAATATTATATAGAGATATTCATGGTAAAGGAACTGGATGGTGTACAGCAGGAGGATTAGAAACAGCTACTATGCATGTAAATGGAGGAGATTTTTATGTATATTTTACTAAAGATAGAGATGGAGAGTATAATCAACCAAGAATAGCAATACGTAAAGAAGGCCCTAAAATAGCTGAGATAAGGGGAATAGGACCTAACCAAAATTTAGAAAGCAATATGGAAAGAGTAGTAGAAAGAAAACTACAAGAAGAAGATTTTCCTGACCGAGATGAGTATAAACAAAAAGTAGAAGATATGCAGATGATGACATATATTTATACGAAGTGGCAAAATAAGGTGAAATTAACCAAAGGAGATTTAAGGTTTTTATATGAAATAGATAGAGAAATTATTGGTTTTGGATATCAAACAGATCCAAGAAAAGAAGAAATTAAAAAAAAGAGAAATCTAAAAAAAGATTTATCTACTGTATTTAATTGCGATGAAAAACAAATTTCTACTACTAAAAAGGAAGCATTAAGAGGAGGAATTATATACCACTATGGATACTTAGATTTAAGTGATTTAAGGAGTGCTGAAGGCGTACACTTACCAAAAAATATTAATAAATTAAATTTAAGTGGTTTAAAAAGTGCTGAAGGTTTACAATTACCAGAAAATATTCAATGTTTAAATTTAAATGGTTTAAAGAGTGCTGAGGGCTTACAATTACCAGAGAATATTGATGTTTTAAATTTAAATGGTTTAAAGAGTGCTAAAGGCCTACAATTGCCAGAACATATTGATACTTTAAATTTATGGAGCTTGGAGAGTGCTGAAGGTTTACATTTACCAGAAACTATTGATGTTTTAAATTTACATAGTTTAAAGAGTGCTGAAGGTCTACAATTGCCAGAACATATTGATACTTTAGATTTATGGAGTTTGGAGAGTGCTGAAGGTTTACATTTACCAAAAAATATTAATAATTTGTATTTAAGTAGTTTAAAAAGTGCTGAAGGATTACATTTGCCAGAAAATATTAATTCATTGGATTTAAGCGATTTAGAAAGTGCTAAAGGCTTACATTTACCAAATAATATTCATGTATTGTATTTATTTAGTTTAGAAAGTGCTAAAGATTTACAATTGCCAGAACATATTGATAATTTGTATTTAGATAGTTTAAAAAGTGCTGAAGGATTATATTTGCCAGAAAATATTAATGAACTGTATTTAAGCGGTTTAGAAAGTGCTGAAGGTTTACAATTACCAGAAAATATTCATGACTTGGATTTAGGTGGCTTAGAAAGTGCCGAAGGATTACAATTACCAAAAAATATTCATGACTTGGATTTAAGGAATTTAGAAAGCGCCAAAGAATTACAATTCCCAGAACATATTACAGGTGAATTACGTTTGGAGAGCTTAACTTCTTTTGAAGGCGCAATATTACCACATACTAAGGAAGGAAGAGAATCACTTTTAGAAGTTGTCAGATGTTGTTCTACAAATTTAGTTATTTCATTAGAACAAGAATATAAAAAATTTCCTATTGAAGAACAAAGTCAAACCTTAGATGAAAGTATGGAAGCATTTCAAGAAGACAAGGAACGATATGATATAAAATATGGTCTAGGGGTAATTGATAGAATTAATGAAAATAATGAACCAATAGATCCAAATAAAGGGGCAAGAAGATGAAGAATAAATTAGTTATTTTATCAAAAACAGCTACGTCAAAAAAATAGGAATAGATGGAACCAAACGGAGATTAAAACTCTTATTTCATAAGAATTTTTCTCCGCTTTTTGTGTAAAACTATTTTCTTATTTGTGAAAATGAGTATATTTATCTTGTAAAATATTAGCTAGTATAGTGATATATTAAAGAGTATCCTGAACTTGTTAAGGTTATAAGTAATATAGTAAAAAAATATAGGGAAAACTGATTTGATAAATTAAAATGTATTTCTAGATTAGACCATTTTCACATTTATTTCCCCAACTATCGATTAAGTCATTGTTTTTGGTGATGCAGACTATTTCACAATTGTTTGGACATTTGGCACATTCTTTGGTGTATGTGGCAAAGTTGTTATTCAATATGTCAAAAGAGAAATGGCAGTCTTTATTTTCTTTGCGGGCTATTATGGCAATTCCAATTGCTCCCATTAGATGCCCGTTTTCTGATACGATGATATCTTGACCTAAGATTTTTTCAAAGGCACGCTGGACACCTTTATTTTTACTGACACCACCTTGGAAAATGATTGGGGCAACAATCTTTTTTCCTTTGCCAACATTATTTAAATAATTACTAGCTACACTTTGGACTAAACCGGCTACGATATCTTCCGTAGTATAACCACTTGCTGCTTTATGGACTAAATCAGATTCCGCAAAAACAGTACATCGAGCGGCAATTTTGGCTGGATTATTAGACTTTAGAGCAATATCTCCAAAGTCTTTGACATCTAAATTCAACCTTTTGGCTTGACTTGACAAAAAGGCTCCCGTTCCAGCGGCACATAACGTATTCATTCCGTAATCGACGACGACACCATTTTCGATAATAATAATTTTAGAATCTTGTCCGCCAATTTCAATAATTGTTCGAACATCGGGAAAGAAAGATAATGTCCCCATGGCATGAGCAGTTATTTCATTCTTTACCGTACCTGCTCCAATCATAGTAGCTATCAATTTTCTAGCGCTGCCGGTAGTACCAACATTTTTAATATGGTATTTAGTAGTATCAAAATCATTCTTTAAATTTTTTAAAAGATTTTTTATTGCCCTAATCGGATTGGCATTTGTTTCAATATAACTACTACAAATGATGTTGTTTTCATCATCAATGATGACTCCTTTAGTCGAGATAGAACCGATATCAATTCCTAAATAACAATCTGTCATTTAACATTCCTCTTTTCTTTAATCATTTCATAAAATGCTTCTAATCTTGTCTTAATTCCTTCTTCACTAGTTTGATAGTCAAAAGATAAAAACATTATTGGACATTTATGATCCTGACAAACCCTTTGAATGATTGGTATAGCGCTAATCTCAGGTGTACATCCAAAAGGTTTAATATGAATAATTCCATCATATCCGTGCTTGATCAATTCAATTGTCCGGTAGACGTTATCCAAACCATCAGCCCCTAAATTGTATTTTACATATTTTCTTGCGACATATAACATTTTCCTAAAGTGCAGTTTCTTCTTATATAATAAATAGCTCGCATTAGTATATCTTTTTACTCTGACATTCATTTTCCCCAATTCTTTTTCAAGATAATAATTAGAATATCCTTCCATAGATGTGTATAATTCACCAATAATTCCTATTTTTAAACAGTCTTTAGGAATTTTTTTATCTAGATGCTTGAATTTTCTTTTGTAGCTAAAAAAGGATTTTGTCAGTGATATAAAGCCTGTATTTTGGGAGAAGTCTTTTAACATTTTTTCTTTTAGATTATAAAAGCTCTTTTCTTCAGTCTCAAATCCAACATTTAATCTTATGTAGTTATCGATGTTGTCCATATATTCAATCATTAAAAGAGTTATGAGACCATAATAACAGAATTTCATAAAATGCAATTTTGGATTTATTTCTTTTAAATTTTTATATAAACTTTTAGGAGTTATTCGATTATTTTGACTGATGTTTATAAAGTGAAAATCATAATTTAAATCTTTTAATATCTGTTCTTGAACTTCACCATAATAACCATAACGACAACCACCACCAGCTTGAATGATGTAGTTACAGCCCATCTCTAATGATTCGATGAAATTTCCTAAGTTGTATTTAAAAGGAATACAGACAGAATCCGGGGCGTATTTACATCCCAAATCGATAGTCTTTTTAGTAATGGGTTTGGGTTTTATGATTTCGCCATCAATACATTTGGTTAAGAGATAGGCAATAGGAGTAGAGTAATCACCTAACTGGGGAAAACTAATTTTAATCATGGATTTCCTCCTTCATATTGATTATGTCAATAAAGCTTTCAACGCGTGTCATTATTCCGCCATTATCGTTGGCTTCATCGATTATTAAATTGAGTATTGGCAATTTGATTTTACGCAGGATCATTTCATTTACTAACGAATCGGGTCCACAAGGAAAGGCGGAGATCAGTATTATTCCATCAACATCATCTTTATATTCAGTAATGGCTTTTAAGATATCAATACTTTTTGACCAGTATACATCTTTACTAATCTTTTTATATCTTTGCGAATCCTCATTAAAATAATTGGATAATATGTAGTCGATATTATTATCTTTTAATATATCTTTAATACTTCCACTGATATAATCATCAAGTATGTTATAAGAATGACCTACTAATAGAACTTTTTTATTATCATTTCGCAAAATTTCTAATTGTTGTTGATGCTTTAATTCCAGTTGATGTAAATAATTACTATAACTGATATCAAATGTTTGCGAACATATCTTTTTACTGAATCCCAATTTTTTTCCTAGCATCATAAAGCTCTTTTTTAAATCTATTTTATTTTTTTGATCGATGTTCAATTCAATTATCTTATTAGGAAAAAGATTATTAGCTAAATCGTATAAAGCATAAAAATTAGTGCACATCATTTCTTTTTTCCTTAGACACGGACAGCGAATTACTAAGATATAATCACATTTATTTACTAGTTCTAAAATATGACCAAAAAAAATCTTCATAGATAGGCAAGATTCATCTACTAATATATTTTTACCATTTTCTAATATCTTTTTATTAGTTTTACCACTTATTACATATGGAACTTTTAATTCGTCCAAAAAACTATCTATTAAAAATTTATAGTCATGATACAATAATCCATTTACTAATCCTATTTTAATATCTTTCATCGTAACCTCCATTTAATCTTATTAATTAAATTTAAATAAATAACAAAAATTGTTAACACAACTATTTTATGGTATACTAATTATAGTAGGTGTTGATATGGTAAAGAAAAAGGCTATTAAAACTAGAGATAAATATAATAATATTTTTTTTATAGCTATTGTCATGATAATTTTGGTGGTCATAGTTTTGTTATCCTTTAAAATTAATAGTGGGACTCCAACTAAAAGATATCAAGCAGTAGCGGCAATTGGTGTCAATGAGTTTGAAGTATCATTAGTTAATGGTGCTGATTCAATCATCTTTTTTTGTGATAGTAATGAAATCAAATGTTATGATGAATTAACGGCATTAAATGAATTAGTGCAAGAAGAACAATTATATATCGAATATTTGAACATCGCTGAATTAGTTGATGAAGAGAAAGAAAAGTTATCATCACTATCTAGTATTTTTGCTTCATCCTATTATCCGCATTTAATCATCATAAAAAATAAAGAAATAGTTAATAATAGTAATGATTATTTGAGTAAAGAGGAAATTCTTGAACTATTTAGGAATCTTGAAATAATAAAATAAATTAAATGGAGTTGGAAGTATGTCGTTTAAAAGAGTATTTGAATTTATAATAGTTTTTTTAATAGTTGTTTTTGTATATCAGTTTATTGTTATTTATTTTGAGAATGGTCACGAAGTAAGTTATCGGGTTGCTTCTAATGATTTAGAATTTAATATTTCTGAAAAATATTCTAAAAGTGATGACATTGATAAATATATTATTAATATAACAAATAATGATAAATATAACTTTGTCTACTATTTAAATAATTCTTTTAACAAACAAAAAAGAATTATAGATAGAATTGAGAGTTATGCAAAAGATGACTATCTTTGTATACTGCCAATAACGATTAATGATACTTTAGATTTAGAAATTTTATGTAGTGATGGTAATGATTTATATTCATATGAGTATATCAATAAAAAAATAGATGTCAGTGGCTTTGTCACACAATTGAAATTAGATGATAAATTTATTGATAACAAGAATGAAGAAAAAGAAGAAGATGGGTTACAGATATATAATAATAATTTTTATGATAATGAGTATTTAGAAGTATATCGTTATAAGTATTTAGCCATTTTTAATAAGGGAGAATATAAAACATATCAATTCTCGACTAATGATATTTATAAAAATAATTTGGGAGTTTTTTTGAATGATTACTTTTTAATGCCAATCGTTAACAAAAAAAATAAAGTTGAGTATTATTATGTGGCCAATGTCAAAAATGGAGTTGATCGCTATTTGTATTTTGATGATGCTATTTCTCCTAATATATATAATATTGGGATTGTTAATAATAAACTATATATCTTTGATTTAAATGAAAAAAATGAATATGAACTAGATCCAAAAGAAAAAAAATATCGGATTATTGGAAACATCTCTAATGGTTTTCAGTTATATGAAAATGGCGAATGGGTCAAGAAGAGTGTGACCGAATTTACTAATGATAAAGTAACGATTGATAGTAGGATTAAAGATGAAGAATTAAAGTTTAATTATGATCATCTCTATGAAGATGATGATACTTATTATCTGGTTGATAATAATAAATTATATAAAGTTTATAAGTTTAACAAAGATCTTCGCATTCTTTTAACAGATTTAAATAATTATAATAATTTAAATTTCTCACGAGGAAAAATTTATTATCTACGTGATGGATACATATATAGATATGACCAATATGGTACTAAAACATTAGCTTATAATAATGAATTTAAATATAATAATACAAATATATACTATGTATATAATGAATGAGGATGACAATCCTTTTTTCATTGACGCAATAATTTGGATGGTATACAATAATTTTTAGAAAAGAGTGATATTATGAAAAAAGATTTAGTTGAAATAACTAGAGATGTAGAAAAATATTTGGATAAAGAAATAGTTGTTGAAGGATGGGTTAGAAATCATCGTAAACAAAAAGAATTTGGGTTTATCGATTTCTCTGATGGTACACAATTTAAAACGATGCAGGTAGTTTATGATAATAAATTAGATAACTTTGAAGATATTCAAAAGATAAGAGTTGGTAGTGCCGTTTCAATTAGAGGAATATTGATAAAGAGTCCGAAAGAGGGACAATTGTATGAATTACAAGCCACTGATATTGAATTAGTTGGTGATTCACCAGAAAATTATCCAATTCAACCTAAGAGACATACACGGGAATTTTTAAGAGAGATGGCTTATCTTCGCCCAAGAACAAATTTATTTCAAGCAGTTTTTCGCATTAGAAGTTTAGCAGCAATGGCTATTCATGAATATTTTCAAGATAATGGATATGTCTATGTTCATACGCCTTTGATCACTTGTGCTGATTGTGAAGGATCTGATCAGATGTTTAAAATCACAACTCTCGATTTTGATCATTTAGAAAAAGATGAAAATGGTAAAGTTGATATGTCTAAAGATTTATTCGGTAAAAAAGCTTATGTTACTGGTAGTGGACAATTACATGGTGAAGCCTTTGCTTTAGCTTATAAAAAGATATATACTTTTGGACCAACTTTTAGGACTGAGAACTCTAATACTAAGACCCACGCTAACGAATTTTGGATGATTGAACCAGAAATAGCTTTTTGTGATTTAAATGGTTTAATGGATATTGAAGAAGAAATGTTAAAATATGTAGTTAATTATGTTTTAGAAAGAGCTAAAGATGAATTACAATTCTTAGACAGTTTTGTGGAAAAAGGATTAATCGAAAAATTGACAAAATTAGTTAATTCTGAATTTACTAGAATTTCCCATCACGATGTCATAGATATCTTGAAAAAAGCTGATGTTCAATGGGAATTCGTTCCTGATTATGGTGAAGATATCGCTAAAGAGCACGAAAAATATATTACCGAGTATTTCAATGGACCAGTGTTTATTACGGATTGGCCTAAAGACATTAAAGCTTGGTATATGAAAACCAATAGTGATGGTAAGACCGTAGCGGCTGTTGATTTAGAGGTACCAGGAGCTGGTGAGTTGATGGGTGGATCACAACGTGAGGATGATTATGATAAATTGATTAATCGCGCTAAAGAAATGGATGTTGATTTAGAGACGGTGGACTGGTTCTGTAATTTGCGTAAATACGGTGGATGTTATCACTCTGGCTTTGGAATGGGATTTGAACGATTAATAATTTATTTGACAGGTGTTGAAAATATAAGAGATGTAATTCCTTTTCCAAGAACACCAGGAAGTTGTTTGTATTAAAAGACTGTTTAGTCTTTTTTTCTTTGTATTAATTTGTTTAGTTAACCATATAATTACATAGGAGGTCATATGGATATATATGTAGTTAAAGCTGGTGAAACGATTAATGACATAGCCAAAAGATTCAATTTGACGATCGATGATATACAATCAGTAAATGATATGAATGTTTTAGAAATTAAAGAAGGAGATGAAATAAAGATTCCTTTGATATTATCAGAAGATTTTATTTATTATGAAGTAAAAGAGGGAGATACTTTAAAAAATATTGTTGAAGGTAAAAATCTGGATTTAAAAACGATTGCACATTTAAATGGATTAGAGTTGAGTGACTATATCTATCCCAAACAAGTTTTAATAATACCTAAAGATAATGTTCGCGTGTATATAACCGAAAAAGGCGATACATTGAAAGATTTAGAGGCTAATCTCGGTTTTACAATTCAAAAAATTTTAGAAGATAATCCTAATTTATATTTAGTGGAGAATCAATTAATAATAGAAAGAGATAACTGATGAGAAAAGTCTTATAATTTTTAGCTTGCGGTTATCGGTTATTATGCCTATAATATAAAGTAATATGACGGGGATTATTTAATGCATGATAAATTGATTGGAGGTTTGGTTAAAACTAATTATTGATGTTGGGATAAAGGGGAGTGTAGATACTTTTAGCGTTCTGTAGGAGTAAATATGGTAAATTATATAATTAATAAGAAAAATAAAAAAATAAATAGCGCAAGAAATAAATTGTTGGATATCTTAGAAAAATTTAATGGTGATGAAAAAATACAATTAGGTTTATCTCCACAACAGCTAGCGGCATTATTATTTGAAAAAAATCCCGTAACCAAAAGTAGAATGTTTTTTATTAAACCTGCCACTGAAATAATTAAGAAAATTGATTTAACGGGACTGTCATTTGACGGCATTGATATAACTGATATCGATTTTACAGGAAGCAAAGGAGTAAAGATCAATCCTCAAACTGTATACAAAAAAAGATTGGTGGGAGTTGTTTTAAAAGATGTCGATTTAGTTGGCAGTTTTGATAAGACATATTTGTGTTATGTCGATTTCACCGGTAGTAGAGGAGCTGAAATTGACCCTCAAAAAGTTCTTGGAAAAAGGTTTACTTACAACAAATTGACCGATGTTAAAATAATTGGTTCATTTGATGATGTCTGCATCATTGGAAATGATTTTACTGGCAGTGATGGAGCTAGAATTAATCCGCAAAAAATTCAGTATAAGAATTTAGATAAAACGATCCTAACTGATGTTGAATTAATTGGATCTTTAGAAAACATCAGTACGAATGGCACCATCTTTCAGGGGTGTATCAATAATTTAGATGATTATTATTTAGAGGAAGCTCATACCTTGAAAAAAAAGAGCAATTAAAAGTTGCTTAATCATTAGTTTTATGATATAATATACAACATTATTAGTTTTGTCGGTTGGTATTTAAACTGATGGAGAATTTAAAGGGGGGGAAAGTTATGCCTAGACAAAATGTTGATGATATTGAAGAATTGCGAGAAAAAATTAGAGATGGATTAATCCCATATGACTCAAAAGAAAAAATTCAACTTAATATGACACCAGAAAATTTAGAAAAAATCATCTTTATAACTGGTGAATATGGTGAAAGAACTTTTGCCTTTGATTTTGAGTTGATTAAGAAACTTGATTTGACAGGTGTTTCTTTTAAAAATGTCATGGTTAAGAACACCAATTTTAGAGACTCTAAAGGAGTTAAATTTAATCCACAAGAGGTATTTCATAAGTCATTATATAATTGTGTTTTAGGAGATGCCGAGTTAACTGGTCCACTAGATGATGCCTTTGTTGAAAAAGCTAATTTTAGAGGTTGTAAAGGCGCTGTTATCGATCCACAAAAAATTTCTGGTAAATGTATGCGTAATGCCAAACTAGCCGATGTACAAATTATTGGATCATTTGATGGAGTAGACATAACCGGAGTCGATTTTACAGATGCAGAAATTGTTGAATCTTCAGAAGAAATTGATACTTGCACTACATTTCCTAAACTTGATAAAAAAACAAAAATAAAAACACTAATATAGAATGTATCATTGTAAAAATAGAGAGGATTAATGTGTAAAGTACCCATTAAACCCTCTTTTTTTTTGTTCTAAAATAATATATACTTATTTTAGAATAGAGGGTTGATAGTATGGTATTGAGAAAGCCTTATGCTTTTTTTATAAGACATTTTAAAGCAATTCATCTCATATTGACAGCATTAATGATATTCTTCTTTGTCAAAGTTAGAAATATTGTTGGTTATTTAACAACTTATGTCAATCTTAATATTTTTAATCAAGTCTTCAATATTATTGAAAAATATTTTGACCTTTGGACTTTTTTATTGCCTATTTTAATCATCGCAATTTTAATTATGATTATTTGGCTATTGAAAATGAAAGAAAAACCGGTTAAGTACTATGTCATTACTATTTTTATCTATATTTCGCAAATGATTCTTGTATTTATGGCATTGTCTCTTTTCAGTAATATTGAAAGTGGTAATATCAATGTTACCTTTACGCAAATCTTTAGGGATTTAATAGATGTCTTTTCATATTTGCCAATTCCTTTTATCGTGATTGCGCTCGTCAGAGGGGTCGGTTTTAATATTAAGCAATTTAATTTTAAAAAAGATTTAAGCGATTTAGTCATAAATGATTCCGATAGCGAGGAATTTGAAGTTGAAGTAGAGGTTGATACTGAGGATTTAAAGGCTAAAATAAATAAAAAGTTACGTTTTATAAAATATGTATATTTAGAGAATAAATTGCTTTTTCTAATATTATCTATTGCTTTAGTTTTAACATTGGGAATAGGTGTTTTTATCTTTATTAATAGCCAAGAAAAGATATATGATCAAAATCATCCTTTTACGTCTTATTCTGTCAATTTAAAAATAATGAATAGTTATAAGACACAAGAAGATTATAGAAGTAACATAATACGTAATGACAAATTTTATATAATTGTTGATTTGGATGCGACAAATTTAGCTAATCAAGATGTATCTATTCCATATGGAAACATATATCTACGTGTTAGTGATGATGTTAAATATGAGCCAACGGATAAATACATTGATGAATTTTCTGATTTTGGCTTGAGATTTATTTCATCAAATAAATTACAAGCTAATGCTAATAGACAAATCATATTAGTGTATGAGATTGATAGTCAATATCAAAATAATCCTTTAGTACTTGAATTTTTAGTCAATAGTGACAAAGATAAAAAAGAGTATGTTAAACTTAATTTAAAGCCTGTTACATTAGATAAAGTGCAGCAAGTAGAAGAAGCTAAATTGGGTGATGTTTTGACTTTCAAAGATAGTTTAATTGCTGGTACTGAGTTAACTATTAGTGAAGTAGAATTTAAAAATAGATATAATTTTAAATATAAACAAGTAATTGGTAGTATTGAAAGAGAATTTAATAAGGCAATTGTCCCAACTGATACCTTAGCAATGAAAAAAACTATTATGCGTATTAAGAGTGATTTGAAACAAAATGATAAATTGAGTGAAAAGATTTATTCTAGTATCTATGAACGGTTTGGAACTATTGAGTACGAAGAAGATGGTAAGACATTTAGACAGAGTGTTGATATCATTGATTTAACTCCGAATAATTCAGAATACACATACTTAGAAGTTGCTGAAAAATGTAATAATTCTAAAAAAGTTTCACTCATCTTTACCATTAGAGATAGAGAGTATAAGTATGTTTTAGTTGATAAAGAATGAAAAAAAGAAGAGAATTAGGTAATATTTTCTTCTTTTTTCTATATATTTTATTGAAATAGTTTTTTGAATTTGTTATAATCAATGTTGTTATGGGTCTATAGCCAAGTGGTAAGGCATGGGACTGCAACTCCCCGAGCGTTGGTTCAAATCCGACTAGGCCCTCCAGATTGATAGGAAACTCGGAAAATTCTTCGAGTATATATAAAAACTACTCTTAATTTTAAATCGAGAGTAGTTTTATTTTTGTCAATTTAGAAAAACACACTTGCATATTGATAACCAATATGCGTGTGAACTGTACATTAATTATCTTCTTTTAATTTTTGTAATCTTCGCTCTAATCTTTTAATTTCAGCTTGTTTCCTCTTTTGTTTTTTTTCATCAATAACTTCTTGAGGTTCTTGTTCAACACTTTCTATGTATCCACATCTTTCACACGTTCTTCCCCAAACAACATTCTCTATTTTGTAATTAGGAATTAGTTGATTATCAATCCAAGCATCTTCATAACTTACATGAGTTGTTCTTTTCCATTTAGAAAATTGGTGTCCTTCACTGTTGCATATTTTAACTGCTTCCTCGTGAGAAAAATCTTTTTCACATTCGCTAACTTTTTCTAAAAATGATTTTAAAAT
>CANROW010000023.1 GCA_947632345.1 uncultured Bacilli bacterium
AACGCTACTGCTTTTATATTCATACCGGCATAGCCGGTAGTTTTTTGTTTGACCTTAATGGTCAAACATAATAAAAAATACACTATACAAGTGTATCTCTTAATACCTCTATAAACAGTTGAAACCAACTTTTATCTTGCACATCATCTTTGACAATCAAATCAATCTCATCAATGACTTCATCATTTTTCTTTATTAACAATTGGCCTACTATATCACCACTCTTCAATGGTAATTTGACTTGATTCAATCTAGTTTCTGTATCGAACCCTGTGGTATTATCACTTTGTTTCATTAAAACTGAAGCATCATCTTTCAAGTAGATGTTAACGTTATCTTTCGTACTTTTATCAAATTTGATATTGTCAATAATACTATCTTTTTCTTTTAAATTCATAACTTTATAATTATTAAAACCATAATCTAATAATTCACTAGTCTCTTCATTACGAATACTTCCTTTCGGTTCTCCTAATACAATAGCAATGAGACGCATCCCATTTCTTTTAGCTGTAACAGCCATACAATAACCAGCGGCATCAGTAAATCCTGTTTTTAGGCCATCAGCTCCATCATATAAACGAACTAATTTATTAGTATTAACAAGCCAAAATTTATTTGGTGTATCAACTCGTAAATAATCTTCATAAATTGATGTAAAATCTAAAATTTGTTCATGTTTTAATAATTCCATAGCTATCATAGCCATATCATAAGCACTTGAGTAATGATTATTTTCATCAAGGCCCGTCGGATTGACAAAATTGGTATTTTTTAAATTTAACTCCTTGGCCTTAGCATTCATCATTTCGACAAACTTGCTTTCACTACCACCAATTCTTTCTGCCATAGCAACTATAGCATCATTAGCACTAGCCATCGTAATACCTTTAATTAAATCTCTAACACTCATTTTTTCACCAGTCTCAAGATAGATTTGAGATCCACCCATACCACTAGCGTTTTTGCTGACAGTTACTATTTCATCAAGGGTTATTTCACCACTTTCCAACTTTTCCATTATTAAAATTAAGCCCATCATTTTAGTCATCGATGCAACAGCTACTTGTGTATCTTTATTTTTTTCAAAAAGAATTTTACCACTGCTCGCTTCAATTAATAAACCCGATCTCGCATTGGGTAACAAGTTTTCTTCAGCATGCACAACCGGAATAATATTTAACATGAACAAACTGATTAAAACAGCAATAACAAATTTCTTCATTTTTTTCACCTCTAGTAAAATTTATGTCTATATAGTTCTTTTATTCTTAATAAGTTGTCAAAAAGAAGTAAATTTACAGATTTTTTTAATCTATTTACTATATTATAATTGTCAATTGCATTATAATTAATATGAAGAGAATGGAGGAAATATTATGAATGGAGATCCACATCAAGTAGTAATGGTTAAAAACCAACCTATAAGAAATAATAATCACCCGACCAGAACTGTAAATCAACATCCGGGTTATCATCGGAGAAAACCGACTATGTTTTTAAAAATAATTGTATTATTAGTAGTTATGCTTTCTATTGTTTCTTTAATTGGTATTGGGAAAAAGCTATTAACAAATGATCAAAAAGATAAACAAACTGAAGAGAAAGATGATAATATAAGTCAAAATGTCAATAAAGATTTAAACGATCCTTATAAAGCCTTTAAGACATCAAAATATTATAAAGAAGAAAATAAGGATAGATATATGGCCCATCAAAAAGCCAATACTGATCTAAGTCCTGATAAAGTAGTTCTATATGTCAACATTGGCTTAGATAATAAATTCTATACCAATATTCAAGATAGTCCTAATAAGAATACCAATACTGTTCTAGTTAACAAATACTACAGTTTAGGTGAGGATTATGTTCCAAATGACCTTGAATTAATTGATAGTGCTTATCAAGTTGGTGGAAAGAAAATGACTCATGATGCAACGGTTGCCTTTAATCAAATGGCTAAAGCCGCCAAAGAAGAAGGTTACAACATCAGAGCAATGTCAACTTACCGCAGTTATAGCTATCAAGATGGTCTTTACAATCGCTATGTGCAAAATGATGGTGTTGAAAATGCTGATACTTATTCGGCCAGGCCAGGTCATTCTGAGCATCAAACCGGTTTAGCTGTCGATGTTGACAACGTTAAAATGACTTATACTAATTTCGGTAATACGAATGAATTCAGTTGGATGAAGAATAATGCTTATAAATATGGTTATATTTTGCGATACACTCAAGAAAATGAATTTATTACTGGTTATAAAAATGAACCATGGCATTACCGTTATGTTGGAGTTGAAATAGCAACTAAGATGAGAGAAGAAAATATAATGAGTTACGAAGAATATTACTTTATGTACTTAGCTTAAAAAAGGTGAACAATAAGTTCACCTTTTTCATTAAACAATTTCAAAAGCATCTAACGGATTAGAATAAGTATTTTTATCACCTAAATAAATAGTACAAAGGGCGTGCCCGACTTTTACTTCGTCACCAATCTTTTTATGAATGATAACTCCAACTGAGTAATCAATAGTATCACCTTGCTTGGCACATTGACCACCTAATTCAAATGTTAGAATTCCCATTTTAGCAGCATCAATCTTTTTAATAATGCCATTCCTATCGCTGCGAATAATAACGGTCTTTTTACTTAGCGGCAAAGCGGCTAAATTACCTTTCTGCCATTTGACAAATTCAAGAAATTTACGATATGCTGCGCCATTATTGATATTATTAATGACCATTCTTCGGGCTTCCGCTAAGCTATTTCCTAAGGCCATACTGACCAAATTGCTGGCTAGTTCAACACAGACATCAAACAGATAACTGCCTTGACCATTACCTTTCAAGATGCTTACAGCTTCAACTATTTCTAGGCTATTTCCAACAGCTTTACCAAGTGGTGTATTCATATCTGTAATTAGAGTTCTAACCTCACGATTATATTTTCGACCGATCGCAATCATCAATTTACTCAAGTGACGTGCATCCTCTTCTGTTTTGATTAAAGCTCCACTGCCAACCTTAATATCAATCAAAATTTTATCAGCTCCACTTGCGATTTTTTTACTCATAATACTTGACGCTATTAGAGGAATTGATTCGACCGTAGCAGTTACATCTCTTAAGGCATATACCTTTTTATCAAGAGGAACTAAATTTTTGGTTTGACTAGTTATGGCTATACCGATTTGATTGACTTGTTTGATTATTTCCTCATCAGAAAGAGATACTTGAAAGCCAGGAATACTTTCCAATTTATCAATTGTTCCGCCAGTATAACCAAGTCCTCGCCCACTCATTTTACAAATCTTTACGCCCAATGAAGCAACAATTGGAGCAACAATTAGGGTCGTTTTATCACCAATTCCACCAGTTGAGTGTTTATCAACTTTTATACCTTGAATGCTACTCAAATCTAAAATATCACCACTATTGATAAAGACATCTGTAAGAGCAAAAGTCTCTTCATCAGTCATTCCATTTAAAACAATGGCCATTAATAATGATGACATCTGATAATCTTCAACTTCACCATTTAAAAAGCCATTGAAAATATATTTTATTTCATCATAAGAAAGTTCTTGTTTTAATCTCTTTTTATCAAGTATTTCAATAACATTCATATTTTAGTCCTCCTTTACATAATTCTTTTTTATCTCTTGACGACTCCTTGCAATACCAAGTGCCCTTTCTTCAACATCACTAGTCATGACACTTCCAGCGGCAACAACGGCTTTTCGATTAATAGTCAATGGAGCAACTAAAACAGCATTTGCTCCAATCATAGCGCCATCTTTTATTACCGTTCTATTTTTTATCTTCTTAATCCAATCATAGTTGGCTGTTATTGCACCAGCACTAAAATTGACATCATTACCGATATCACTATCACCAGTATATGATAAGTGCTTAAAGGAATTATGGTTACCGATTACACTACTTTTTATTTCTACAAAATTGCCAATCTGATTATTATTTTCAATTTTGGATTTTTCCCTGATGTGACAGAATGGCCCGATACTATTATTATTTCCGATTATCGCATCCTTTATGTATGAAGATAGAATTTCGTTATCATTACCAATTTGCGAATCTATGATAATTGTATTTGAATCAATTAAATTGTTTTCACCAATCGAACTCAATCCTCTAATCGTAACATTAGGATATATAGTAGTACCATCCCCAATCATAACATTTTCATCAATATAAGTTGTATTATGATCAACAACGACTACACCTTTTTCTAACCACTTCTTTGCTTCTTCTAAAGACATATCATCACCTATTATTAATTATAACAAAAAGACACAAATTTTTAAATTCATTTGTATCTTTATTTTTATTCATCTTTAAATACTTTAAAGAAAATCTTTTTGAATATTTCGATGATTATGAAAGAAGCAATGGTAATTAACAAGAGGATTCCTAATTGACTGAATGTGATATCAGCAATTTTAAATAGATGTTTTATTGGGGTCAACACTACTAGTATATTGACAACTATTACTCCTAAAATACCATAATTCATGACTTTATTAGAAAACAATCCTTGCTGGAATAATGACTGATGTGGATTGCGGCAACAGATTGAGTACATTATTTCCTGCATAATTAAGCTGATAAAAGCCATAGTCATAGCAACTTCGACACTAGTTTGATATCCGATGATGAAAGAGATAATTACAGCTGTTGCGGCCACAATGGAAGCTAAACTTAAACTAGCGATAAAAAATGGGGTGAAGAATCTGCCATTTAATCCGCGCGGTTTCCGTTTCATAATATCATTAGATGCCCGTTCAAAGGCCAGACAGATAGATGGGATAGAATCCGTTACTAAATTGACATAGAGAAGATGAATTGGCAATAGAATTTCAAAGTTGTTAAGCATAGCAAATAAAACGATTAATATCTCAGCGAAATTACTTGATAATAAATATAAGACGGCGTTTTTGATATTGTCAAAAATTCTTCTTCCTTCTTTAACCGCTGTTACAATGGTACTGAAACAATCATCTACCAAAATGACATCCGCTACGCTTTTTGTAACTTCTGTCCCTGTTATTCCCATACCAACGCCAACATGAGCCATTTTAATAGCTGGCGCATCATTAACACCATCACCCGTCATAGCTACCACTTTACCATTGGCTTGCCACGCATTGACAATCCGAACTTTATGTTCTGGTGACACTCGAGCATAGACACTATAGTTTTTAACTAATTCTTTTAATTCTAAATCAGAATATCTATCTAATTCTTTTCCCTCAATACCTTCATTATCTTCCTTAATTATACCGACACTTTTAGCAATAGCAACAGCTGTTGGCAAGGTATCACCAGTGATCATGACAGCTCGGATACCAGCATCTCGACATTCTTTTATTGATGATTTAACGGTTTCCCGTGGCGGATCAATCATTCCGACCAAACCGACAAAAATCAAATCGTTTTCTAATTCTTTATCAGTCTTATCTAGATTTACCTCTTTAACTTCCTTATATGCACAGGCAAGAACGCGATAGGATTTATCACACATATTTTTCTCTAACTCTCTGATGTTATCTATTTCCTTATCAATATCAATAACTTTACCATTTTTTAAGTACTTACTTGAACAACTGAGAATACTATCTAAGCCACCTTTAACTAAAAGCAAATACTTACCATCAATTTGATGAATAGTTGACATTCTTTTCCGATTTGAATCAAATGGCAATTCCATAATAAGAGGATACTGTTTTTTCAAATCAATCGGTTGCTGTTGTAGAGAAAGCATATAGTTAAAAAAGGCTATTTCAGTTGGATCACCAACAAAGTTTCCCTCACTATCGACTTCAACATCGTTGCATAGTATAAATATTTTTTCTAATAGATCAATATTATCAATTCGCTTGGACATATCGACATAACTTTGACCATTTATGGCAATTTCCTGAATAGTCATTTTATTTTGCGTAATAGTTCCCGTTTTATCAGAACAAATGATATCCGTTGAACCAAGTGTTTCAATTGATTTCATCGATCTTATAATGGCATTCTTTTTAGCCATTTGACTCATACCAATGGAAAGAGTGATTGTTATTACTGCCGGCAAGCCTTCTGGAATAGCCGCAACAGCTAAAGATATAGCTAACATGACAATGGTTAGAATATCATTTCCTTGACAAATGCCATAAATGACCATAGCTACAATGATTAAACTGATGATCAATGATAAAGTTTTGCTCAAATCATCTATCTTCTTTTGAAGCGGCGTCTCCGTATCTTTCTCCGTTTCAAGAGAAGTAGCAATTTTACCTATTTCTGTTTTATAATTAGTCGCAACTACTACAGCTGTAACCCGTCCGTTCACCAAACTGCATCCTGAATACAACATATTGCTTCGTTCGCTCAATGAGCTACCACTTTTCACTGGCCTACTATCTTTTTCACTCGGAACACTCTCCCCTGTCAAAATTGATTCATCCAATTTAGCTGAAAAAGCTTTGATGATACGGCAATCAGCTGGTATTCGATCACCGGCATCTAAAATGATGATATCGCCAGGAACAAGTGTCTCACTATCAACAACTACAATTTCACCATCAATTTTTACTTTTGATGTCACAGTCGTCATCTTTTTTAATTCTTCAATTGCCGATTCAGCCTTTTCCTCTTGAATGAATCCCATAATAGCATTCATAATGACAACTACAACAATGATGATACTATCAGTAAATGGTTCTTTATTAATGATTGATTGGACAAAAGAAAACAAAGCGGCTAATAACAAAATGATGATCATTAAATCTTTAAATTGTCTTAAAAACTTTACTAATTTACTATCTTTTTTTCCACTTTCTATTTTATTTTTGCCATACTTGGCAATTCTTTTTTGTCTTTCTTTCTTACTTAAACCATTAAAATTGGTTTCTAATGCTTCATAAACTTTTTCAATTGGTTCATCAAAAAAATTCATCTTTTATCATCTACTTTCAATATTTTGATTATACCATAACATCACTCATAAATAAAGCTTATACATAAGTATATAAAAGAAAAAGAAGATTTATTCTTCTTTAACATCTTCAATATAAATTATCTCATCATTTATAACTCTTCATAAATGCGTCTTTCTTTTTTAGAACTATCATCTTGAATATCTATAGCAATGCCTTCAAAACGATCCGTTTTAAAATTTTCTTTCATAAAATTATATTTCATATTGATTTTAAAAGCATCTCTATCTTTAATAGCCAGCTTCACATATTTTGTGGCAGGTGCTTCTTTTGTTTTACTGCCATCTGTAGCGCTATCATATAGAACAAATTCCTTACCACAGTTTTTACATAGAGCTTTTATTCGTATCTGACCATCTTTTTTAGCTAAAGAAATTCCTCCAAACAAACTTTTTTTCTCTTTACCAGTATGCATTATAGTAAACATTTGGCCTTCACAATCACGTTTTAGATTTGCTTCTAAAGCTACATTCTCGTGATTGATTTCATCAATAAAATTTTTTTCTAAACGCATTTTCATACCCTCTTTTCTATCTATTTCATTGTAACACTTTTTTTCTTTAAAATACAAAAAAACACTTTTGCAGTGTCTTTTCTATATTTATTGGGGTTTGTTTTTAATGGTAATTTTTTATTATTCAGTTTTATTCTTCATTTTTTGATGTACTTGATAAAAAGGTTACTTTTTCAGCAATTATCTCTGTCAAATACTTCTTTTCATTGTCTTTTTCAACAACACGGCTCTGTAGTCGACCTTTGATTCCGACGATATCACCCTTATGACAATACTCACTAGTCGATTTCGCGGTGTTTTCCCAAAGAATACAATCAATAAAATCGGTATCATATTCGCCATTCATATTTTTAAAACTTCGGGGTATTGCCAAGGTTACCGTTGTCACATTTTTATTATTTTCCGTCGTTCTAAGCTCAGGATTTCTAACTAATCTTCCAACCAAAACCACCTGATTTAACATATTTTTCCTCCTTTCGAGAGTAAATATAACACACTAAAAAAAGCATCACAAATGACGCTTTCCAAGTATTTAAAACGAGATTTATTTACTTTTTTAATTTTCTTATTAAGAAAAATTATTTTTTACTTCCTTTTACTTTATAAAATTATAAATATAAAGTTTTTTCATTTTTTATAAATTATTTTTCAACAACTGATTTAGTTCAACGGCATATTCCATTGGTAATTCTTCACGGAAACGTTCAATAAAGCCTAAAATGATTAGCTCAATAGCTTTTTCACGAGTAATTCCTCTACTCATTAGATAGAACAATTTCTCTTCACTAACTTTAGAAACAGTTGCTTCGTGTTCCAAGTTACTACTACTATTGCGACAAATATTAGTTGGATAAGTGTCACTCTTCGAATTTTCATCCAATATGAGCGTATCACATTTAACCATAGCTTCACTGTTTAATGCTCCTTCTTTGATATCAACTTTACCACGATAACTGGCATTACCCCCATTGCGCGCGATACTCTTCGATATGATATTACTCTTGGTATTTTTACCGATGTGAATCATCCGCGCACCACTATCTTGTTGTTGACCATTATTTGCCACACTGATTGTGATACACGTACCAGAACTGTTGTCACCTTTTAAAACGCAACACGGATATTTCATCGTCACTTTACTGCCAATATTGCCATCAATCCACTCCATCGTGCCACCTTCTTCAACTAAAGCACGTTTGGTAACTAAATTCAAAACATTATGCGCCCAATTTTGAATTGTTGAATAACGACATTTACTATGCTTGCCAACATAGATTTCGACCACGGCAGCATGAAGTGACGAATCAGTATATGTAGGAGCTGTACACCCTTCGACATAATGTAAATCACTATAATCATCCACTATTATCAAAGTTCGTTCAAATTGTCCCATTCCCCTTGAGTTAATGCGAAAATAACTTTGAAGCGGCCGATCAAGTTTGGTATGTGGCGGAATATAAATGAAACTTCCTCCACTGAAAACACTACCATTTAAAGCCGCAAATTTATTTTCATTGTTGTTAACAATTTTACCAAAATATTTTTTGACAATATCGGGATATTTTTTCATAGCTTCTTCAATTGAAGTAAAGATAACTTTCTTCTCTTTCAATTCCTCAAGCATATTGTGATAGATGACTTCACTCTCATATTGAACACCCATACCATCCAAATGTTTTTCACTTTCCAAAACACCAAGGCAGGATAATTCACACTTTATATCATTTTTTATGTCATCCCAACTATTTTTAATTTCCTTTTCTTCGCTACTCTTATAGTAAATAATTTTATCAAAATCCAAATCGTAATTAGGACCAAAGTTAGGCATATCCAAATTGCAGAAATTATTAAAGCTTTTCAATCTGTAATCTAGAATCCAAGCATCTTCATTTTTGAAACTTGAAATTTGCTTAATCTTGTCTTCATTAATTCCTACAATCTCCATCATTTCCTCCTATTATTTTTTTGAACCAATAGTCTTTACTTTATTCTTCTCAGGTTGATGATATAAGAAATAATAATCAGGATTGCGATCAATCCAATCAATCAAGGACTTTTTAAGTATAATTGGCTTTTTCAATATTTCTAAAGCCATAGCCGAACAATTGACAATTCTTATATCACCAACATTTAAATCATTATGACAAAACATTCCGAAATGTAATCGGTCTTCATCACCAATTATTGGTAGATATTCATATTCTACTCTTTCATCAGCAAGAGCACTGATAGTCTTTCCCTTTTCATCTTCTTTGACAAAGTCATAGCCTAAAAAAGTCCAGACATATTTTCCATCCTGTTCACCTTCATACGTTCTTACACCGACCATTTTGATTTGATCTTTTTTATAATTTTTGAATAATTCAACCATAAAACCCTCCTCTTAATCTGTCAAATTATTATTTTCAACTTTAGCCATTATATCTTTCATCGCCTTAAAAGGCAAAAGAGCACACGTTTTTCGATTAGGTTGTCGATAAACGGTGTCATAAACATTTAATTCACCCAAGACATCAGCGTCATATTCTTTCTCGTTAATCATATTATCAAAGTTTTGAACAATTACTTTTGCTTCTTCAAGGGTCTTTCCTATCAAGGTCTTAATCATCACCGAAGTTGCAGATGTGCATATAGCACAAGCATCACCTTCAAATCTTGCATCCATAATAATACCATTTTCAATCAAGGCTGAAACAAAGATATTATCAACACAAGATGCGTTTAAACTATTTACTTTGATATAATTATCTCCTTCAACTAATCCCTTATGAAATGGACTTTGATAATGTTCAAGAATTATGTCGCGTTTCAATTTGTCATCCAACTGTACCACCTCTTTCATACTATATTATCATATATCTCATCTTGTCTTTTCAATACTGCAGCTAATTTCATTATTTCTTCTTCATTGTTATATAAATAAAAACTGGCACGACAAGTATTAGTTATCCCTATCTCATCTTTTAAAATCTTTGCACAATGATTGCCACTTCTAATCGAAATGCCAAATCGATTTAAAAAGACGGCGGTATCTTGACTAAACACTTTGTCAATATTAAATGTCAATATGCCACTAGGCGTATCTTTATTATAAATGATGATATTAGGAATTTCACTCAATTTTGAAACCGCGAATTTTTTCAATTTTAATTCATATTCGTGAATTTTTTCAAGGCCAATATTCTGAATGTAGTCAATGGCCTTTCCCATTCCAATCACACCAGCAATGTTTTGGGTACCAGCTTCAAACTTCCATGGTATTTCCTTTAATTCATAACGGGAATCTTCTTCAAAAAAAGCATTCATACCACCGCCAAATTTTAATGGCTCTAATTCTTGCAATAAATCATAACGTCCATACAAGACTCCTATGCCTGTTGGACCAAGCATTTTATGGGCGGAGAATCCTAAAAAGGCAATATTAGCAGCTTGAACATCTACTTTAATATGACCAATGCTTTGAGCAGCATCAACAACTAGTAATATATTGTGTTCAGAACAGATTTTACCAATCTCTTCAATATTTCGCACATCCCCAATGACATTAGTGATATGAGCAATCGAAATGACCTTAGTCCGACTAGATATCATCCCTTTGACATTGTCTATCGTTAAACAATAATTATCATCGAGAGGAATATATTTGATGACTATCCCAATCTCTTCTTGTAAAACCATCCAAGGAAGAAGATTAGAAGCGTGTTCACTTTTTGTCAATAGGACTTCATCGCCTTCTTTTAAAACCTTTTTCATATAGCCAAAAACAACCATATTCAAGCTTTCAGTTGTCCCACTCGTATAAATAATCTCTTCATCACGACTAGCATTGATGAGGTTTCTCACTTTCGTCCGCACTTTCTCGTATTCTTCATCTACTTTTAAGCTACTATCATAATCGCCACGATGAGCATTAGCTGTATAATTTGAATAATAGTCAACAACACTATCAATAACGCTTTTAGGTTTCATCGTCGTCGCTCCATTATCAAAATAGATAATACCACTATCTAATATTGGAAAATCCTCTCTATTCATTTTCTTCACCCACTTGAAAATTATCATTTATAAAAGTGACATATTCTTCATTATTCTTCTCATCCAAATTCATATTTCCAAGCAATAATCCTTTTATCAACAAAAATTCACAATCTTTATCACTTAGACCTCTACTCTTCATATAAAAGATGACATCTTGTTTAAATTTACCAATATATGCTGAATGATTAGCATTGATCAAGTTGTTGTCAACTAATAGATTGGGACTGATGTAATTTTTACCATTGCCCATATCAATTATTTTATTGTCTTGGTTACAAGAACATTCAACAGCATTTTTAGTAATATTAGCTGAAACTAAAAACTTAAATTCCTTATCTGTAAAGTTGACGCAGTGGTTATAAATCGCACTACTCGTATGGCTCACCAAATGATTGATATCAATTTGATAAGTATTATCTCCATAATTCATAATTTTTGAATAATACTTTATATTAGCATTTGCCCCATTTAAATTAATGGTTGTGACATCACTATTATCTCTCGAAAGTTTATTCACAATAACTTGAGCATTTTCTCGCAAATTATACACTATCTTATTAGAAGTATTACAATCCAATTCAAATACTTCTAAACACATATTATCCATAACATCTATATTAATATCTTCTTGGCATTCTTTTAACCTAATATTTAAAATAGTATCTTCAGTAATTATAATATCATCTAATTTATCTTTATTATCAACAGTAAGAACTAACATAACTACTCATTGACCAATTCAGAATAACCTGATTTATCTATTTCAAAGGCAAAATTATAATCACCAGTTTTTACTATTTTTCCATCGACCATCATATGAACATAGTCCGGTTTTATATACTCTAGTATTCTAGAATAATGGGTAATTATCAAGATAGATGTATTAGGATTCTCTTGCCGATATTTATTTATATTTTCACAAACAATGCGTAGACTATCGACGTCTAGTCCACTATCAACTTCGTCTAAAATAATAAAACTTGGTTTTAATACTTTGATCTGTAACACTTCATTTTTCTTTCGTTCGCCACCACTACTACCTTCATTGATCGCTTTATGAACAATGTCATTTTTCATATCTAAATCTTTCATATTGGATTCCATCGTCTTAATGAAATCAAATAGCGCAATAGGTTCACTCTGTCTAGCATTTAAAGCGGTCCGCAAAAACTCACTATTGGTAACCCCTTCGATGCTTATTGGTGTTTGCATCGCTAAAAAAATACCTTTTCGACTTCTTTCATCAACATCTAAAGCCGATATATCTTCATCATTAAATATAATTTTTCCACTCAATATTTCATACTCGTGACTTCCCATAATAACTTTTGACAAAGTACTCTTACCAGTACCATTAGGTCCCATTATCGCATGGACTTCACCATCAGCAATTGATAGATTAAATTCCTTCAAAATATTATGATCAGCAACTTTAACAGATAAATCTTCTATCTTTAACATAAAAACGACACCTCGCTTTCATTACTCGTATATTATAACATAAAAGTATAAAAAATTGTAAAAAAATGAATAAAAATAAAAAATGTAATCAATATATAAATATGAATATTTGCTGTATTCATGCAAAAGATACATACAAGTATCTTTTTTTATCACTTGTTTTCTATAAATAATCCTTATATAATTTGAATAGAGGTGAAAAAAATGGATTGTCTTTTTTGTAAAATAATAAATGGGGAAATTCCTAGTTATACGGTCTATGAAGATGACATCGTCAAAATTTTTTTGGACATAAATCCATTATCAAATGGTGATTCTCTGATTGTCACTAAAAAACATTTTACTAATATTGCAGATATTGATTTAAAGACTTTGACCCATATTCAAGAAGTAGCTAAAAAATTATATCCTAAATATAGAGAAAGATTGAATTGTCAAGGACTCACTCTCGTGCAAAATAATGACTATGGACAAGAGATTAAACATTATCATTTGCATATGACTCCACGCTACAACGATGATGGCATTGAAATGATATCTAAATCAGAAAAAAATAAACTTGAAACAATTTATGACAAACTAAAATAAAAGAGGCGAACCTCTTTTATTTTAATTTTATCCTAGTAAGAAACCCAAGATCCTAAAATAATTGCTAGTAAAATATACAAAACAATTATGAATACAAATCCTGAACTTCCTTTGTTTGTGTTTTCACACCCTTGATTAGAATTCATAATACACCTCCTTTATACCCAAGCACCTAATATGATGACTAATAGAATAAATAATACTAAAATAATCGCAGATGATGAAACATAATTATTGCACATAATTCAATCCTCCTTTTTTTATTACTCACATTATTTTATGGAAAAACGATAGAAAGTGTTCGGACTATTGGTAAAATTTTAGTAAAATAATTGTTTTTTATTTTTTTATTTGTTATGATAGTTATGTATTTGGAGGAGAGGAAAACAAAATGAAAAATTTGAAAAAATTGTTAATGGTATTAATTGTCATACTATTATTAGTTACTAGTTGTGGGAAGATACCAAAATTAGAGAATGGTCAAGAAGCCGTTGCGACATTGAAAGGTGGAAATATTTCAATTGATTCTCTATATGAAGAGATGAAAAATGAATATGCCTTAAGTGTTTTAGTAGATATGGTTGATAGACAAATACTTGAAGGAATTTATCCAGCTGATGACGATGAACAAAAATATATCGATAGTCGTGTTGATCAATTAAAACTATCATATGAAGCTTATTATTCAAATGATATGACTTTTGAAGGATTCTTGTATACATACTATTCTGTTCAAGATGAAAAGATGTTGAGAAATATTTTCTCATTGAACTATAAGAGAGACTTAGCTAATGATGATTACATTAAGAAAGAAGTAATCACTGATAAAGAAATTGATGAATACTATGAAAAGAACATTTATGGTTCAATGAAAGCAAGTCACATTCTATTCAAAGCTAATTATGAAGATGGAGCATCTGATGAGGATAAAGAAAAAGCTAAGAATGAAGCTAAGACTAAAGCAGAAGAAATAATTAAACAATTAAATGAGACTGACAAAGATAAAGTCGCTGAAGTATTTGCTCAATTAGCTAAAGATAAATCAGAAGATTCTTCGGCTAGTAATGGTGGAGATTTAGGTTGGTTTGAAAGTGGTGATATGGTCGCATCTTTTGAAGACGCTACTAAAAAACTTGCTGTTGACGAATATACTAAAGAACCAGTTGAAAGTGATTATGGTTACCACGTCATCTTAAAGACTGGACAAAAAGATAAACCATCACTTGAAGATTCAAAAGATAAAATACTTGAAGCTTTGACTGATGAGAAAAAAGAAGAAGATGTTGATAACAAACTTCAAACTCGGGCTCTCATCGCTTTGCGAAAAGATTATGATCTTGAAATTCAAGATGATGAACTAAAGAGACAATATAAGAGCCACGTAGAAAGCGTTGCTTACGATGATGATGAACAATAAGCTATTGAAAAAGGAGTTCTAATTTGAACTTCTTTTTTATTTGTATCCATTTTTATACATACTCTGTTTGATTTTTAATTCTAAATCACTACCCGAATACTTCCTTGAATATTTGTTATAGAGACGCTTATACTCTTTTTCACGAGCTTCACTATCATCATATTCAATAGTACTTAAAATGTCACTTACACAACTGCGATTATATCCTAAATTACCAAAATAATCACATACTTTATTAACCATCTGATAACGACTTTTATTTTTTATAGTCTTAACGTATTTAGGCACTAATTTAAGCAATTTTTCTTTTTCGACATCACTACTAAAATTGCGCAACACATCATCAATAATCGCGTCATCCACTCTTCGCTCTTCTAGCTCTTTTTTTATTTTACCTGGACCGTGATTACTAAATTTCATTCGATCATTGACAAATGCTTTAGCATAAGCTCGATCATCTAAATAGGATTGTTTTTTTAACCGATCAATTACCTCATTAATGACATCTTTATCAATCTCTTTATTCTTCAAATAGGCATAGACTTCAAAACAACTCCGGTACTTACTTCCTATGTATTTAACAGCTAAATCATAAGCATTATAATTGTTATTTAGAATATTGATATTAGCTATATCATAATCACTGATTTCCCGCTTTAAAAGAATATCTTTTTTTAAAATTAAATCCTCGTGAGCTAGAATGCTTTCACCGTTTTCTAACAACAATTTATACATAGAATTTTTTTGTTTGGTAAATTTTGCAATTTTCAATATGATCACCTCGTGTTTAATAGATTATACCATAAAACAAATGTTTGTTGTTAATTTTTTTAAAAAAGTAGATACAAATATCTACTTTCCCTTACAACTTATTCTTCATCTTTTTTAATCGTAATCAATCCTTCAGCTACTTCTTCTAGTGCTTTACCAATATTTTTACTAGACTTATACTTATTAATTGGCATTTGATAGAAATCAGTTTTTGACATCTCACGACTTCTTCTAGCAGCTATATGAACTAACTGATATTTAGAATCGACTACATTTAACAACTTATCAATAGATGGATATATCACTTTATCACACTCCCTATTATTATAATAAAATGATTTACAGACAATTACAACGTTTTACAAGTAATTTTACATTTATTTACAGATGTTAATATACAAAAAAGAAACTCTTTTGCAGTTTCTACATAATTACAAATTATCGATATAATCTTCTAACATTTTGATCATATTATCTCTGTTGCTTTTATATTTATTAGGTTTAAACTTTTTACTCTTTTTAATTACTTCATTCAACTTTGAAAAATCATCTAATCCGAGAATATATCCTTTTTCCACAAATTCACCAACAATTTGTACTTGATGATCATTGATATGCTCCTTATACTTAGCTAAACGCGGTGCCGCTATAACCTTTTTGCCATACGACAATCCTGTTAAAATACTTCCAACTCCGCCATGAGTAATCAACAAATCACATTTTTTCATGAGGCGATCAAATTCTTTTTGACTAATATAATCAACTATTTTCATCCTATCAGAATGAAAATTAGTACAACCAGATTGAACAATTACTTCATCCTTAATATTACCATTTTCTATCTCACTATCTATAGCTTTTAAAAGACGATCAAAATTTTTATCCTGTGTTCCTAATGTTACGAAAATCATTAATAAATCCAACCTCCATATTTAGCTTTGGGATATAGAGTCAACATACTTTTCCATTGAACGACAAATAGATCAGCAAAATGATAAATGATTCGCCCCGTAATTGTTTTGGTATAGATGTTGGCGAGCGTTTCAATGTATATGACTTTAGCTCCAAATAGTTTAGCAATACAGCACATTGGCCCTCCCGTATGAGCACCTGTCGTTATGACAACATCTGGTTTAAATTTACAAAAAATTACTAAACTTTTAATACTGTTGAACAACAACTTGAATGGATAAACTAAAATGTGGGATTTGGTCCCATATACCAAAAAATCTACTTTTCCAGGGTATTTATTTAAAAGATCTAAATTGACCTTTGTTTTTTCGGTAACTAACCGGTAATCATACTTTTTAAACATCGGACTCAATTGTAATAATTCTGATAAATGCCCTCCTGTCGAAGAGATGAATAATACTTTCTTTCGCATCTTATCACCACTCACCTTACACTATGATTATAGCATACCAAAATCTTGAGAACAAGTTCTAAATATGGTATAATGACGACTAGGTGATTAAATGTTTTTCAGTATAATTTTATTAATAGTTTTAATCTTGATCAATGGTATTTTATCAGCTAGTGAAATAGCTTATTTATCGATTGATAAGTTTGAGTTAAAAGCTAAGGTTAACAGTAAGAATAAAACCGCTAAAAAAATAAGTAAAATGTTAAAAAATGAAAGTGCTTTTCTATCGACAATTCAAGTTGGTATAACATTAGCGGGCTTTTTAGCCAGTGCCTTTGCGAGTGATACTTTTGCTGATTATTTAATGCAAAAAGGAGTAATCATCATTAACGAGAGTCTCACCAATGGCATTCTTGTCGTATTAATAACTATAGTTTTATCTTATTTTACTCTCGTATTTGGTGAGTTAGTTCCTAAAAAAATTGGTCGTTCCTATCCATATAAAGTAGCGGCTTTGACAGTTGATGGCATTCGCCTCATATCAATTATATTTTATCCGTTAATCAGTCTATTGACTCTATCCACAAATATAATATGTAAGATTCTTCACATTAAAGATAAAGAAGATAGTCTATCCGAAGATGACATCAAGAAGATCATTCTGACCGGAACGAGTGAAAAAATAATTGAAGCTAAAGAAAGGGATTACATCTTAAACATCTTCGAATTCAATGATAAAAAAGTTAAAGAGATAATGACTCCTAAAAGCAAATGTGTTGTCATCAATATCAATGAAGATCATAAAGAGATAATTAGTAAAATTAAAGATTCAAAATATACCCGCTTTCCGGTTTTAAATAAAAATGGCGTCATCGGCTTCATAAATGTTAAAGATTTCATTCTAACCTATCAAAAGGACAAAGAAGTTGACATCAAAGATATACTTCATCCCGTTCAAAGTTTTAAAGCCAATGAGAAAATTGATGATGTCTTCCGCAAAATGCAGAAGAATCATTCCAGCTTTGGTATCGTTAAAGAAAAAGGTTCTTTTATCGGTCTTGTCACTATGGAAGATGCCATTGAAGAAATAGTTGGCAACATCTACGATGAATACGATTAAAAAAAAAGAAATCATAAGATTTCTTCGGTTCTATAATAAATAGTGTTGGTGAGTAAAAATCACTAATACTATTTTTAGTTAATAAAAAGGAGTCATTATC
>CANROW010000024.1 GCA_947632345.1 uncultured Bacilli bacterium
CAGTGTTAAAGATGCGGATATTGATAATATAATAACGGGAATCATCGAAACGACTGATCCATTTGCATAAGAGATTATTAATTAATCTCTTTTATTTTGCTTGAAAAAACATACAGAAACAATTATAATTATTTTAGATACTAGGAGTGGATATTGTGATGAAAAAAAAAGGCGTTATTATTGTTATAATAGTGTTAATTCTTTTATTTATTAAAAATGATGTATATGCAGCTAATGAATGTACAACAGATGAATTGCGTGCATTAAAAATGGAAGCATTGAATGTAGATTTTCAATTTAATTTAGTTGAACCAGAAGATTCGGGTTATTATCTATATTACGAAATATCAACCGTAAATTTTAACAGTAATTTAAAACTCTTTATAATGAATCATTATTATGTAAATGAAGCAGAAGACAAATATTCAGAGATTACTATTCCCACTGAAATTAGACTAGGTCAAACGAAGAAAATAGAGATTTATGGAAGTTATGATAGTGCGTGTCCTAATGAATTGTTATTAACAAAAACAATTACTGCTCCGTATTATAATGAGTATAGTAAACGTGAAGAATGTAAAGGATATGAAAACTATGATATTTGTAAATTGACTTCAAATACGGAGAATATTACAGAAGAACAGTTTCAACAAGCTATTAATAATATAAAAAATTCAGTTCCATTGGAAGAAGAAACAAAAGAAAATATAATTCATCAAATATATGAATTCATTCAAAAAAATTTAATTATAACTATTATCATTATAGTTTCCTTTATAATTTTAATTATTCTATTAATATACATTATTGTTAAAAGAAAAAATAAAAATAAAGTAAAAATATCTTTGGAGTGATGACTATGAAAAAAAATTTTTTAATTATATTATTGATTTTATTTATAGTACCATTTATGTTTGTTAATGCTGAATGCGATAAAGAAAATTGCAATGGTCGAATAGTATATGGAGGAGCAGTTGGAAGCAAGTCAAAGTATACAGAAAATGGTGCGAAATGTGTAGATGGCGGATATTATAATTGGTGGGGAAGTAATACTGATAAAGGCGGTGTTAGAGTAACTATATATTTATATCCAAAAGATGGAAAGCTAAATCCTGAAAAATTAGGAGCTGCTGATATTTGGACTGAAGAAGTGTATACTAAAAATTTTTATATGACCAGTCCTAGCAGTAGCAGTGATACTTTGACAAACAGAAAAGGGGCAAACTGTCTAGTCAAATCTGAATCAGCAAGTAAATTTGTATTTCAATATAAACCAAAAGCAGGAGATTTGGAAAAAGGCTGGAATGACTATATAAAAAATGAAACTGTATATCAGTACACCAGTAAGACATACCCAACTTCTTCTGCCAAATCGCCAGGACGAACATTGTCTGAAGCATGGCATAATGGAGAGGTTCAAGATTGGCTATATTATAAACAAGTTGATAAATCGGGTAAAACAATAAGTAAATCTGGTTGGTTAGAAGAAAACTTTTTTTCAAAAATAGAAAAAGGAGACAATGCTGGAGCCCTTGGAACGTTCGGTATTGATGAAAAAAATAAAAACTACGCAAGCATATTAGAAAAATTCGAAGATGGGATAACAGAAGATAAGATATATGTTGTTGCTGAAATTATTCATCAAAGTTGTAACGATGGCAAGGTGTATTCTGGTACTATAAGTGAAATTGCAATTGTTAATCAAGCTTCATGTAAAGGATTATTTAATAAAATGTTTGTAGATTCCAATTCTATTAGTAATGTTGGATATTTGACCGGAGTAGGTAGTAATAACTATATTAAGGAACCAGATGGCGAAGTTAGTTTCGGAACTTATAAAGATGAAGAAACTGGACAAATAAAACCATATACTTGCAGAGGAAACTCTAAAAATGGTACACAGCAGTTATGTGATAAAGCCTATGGTATGGGTATTTGGTGGATTAAGGACTGCGTATGTACAGGTGATGATTGTCCTGATCCTCATACTCCTACTCCTACTAGTACATGCGATAAAGAATGTGGAAGTATTCCTAAAGGATCATCAGACAGACGTTCGTGTGCTGAAAAATGGTGCAGGGAGCATCCTGATGGAGAATATGGTAAATGTGTAGAGACTTGTACTGGAAAATCCACAACACCATCAAAGTGTAACGATAAAGATCAATGTGGGTACTATGCTGACGGAAGTACAGTGAGAAGAGTATGTGCTGTTTCTTGGTGCGATGGAAAAGAAGAAAAAGGATCATGCATAGAAGATTGTTCAAATATAGAAAGTCCATCTTGTGGTTCAGAATATAGAGATGGTTCGAGTGGTGGCAGTAGAATATGTACAACGTATGAGAAGTCACATGGTGCTACTACTGAGGCTTCAATAGGTGATGTAACCTGTAAAAGTAGTATAGGTGTAGGCGAAGGTGGTAAATTTTATACTGATGATGCGGAATTATCGACAAAAACATGTTATGATGTAGGAGTATCAAGTGATATATTGAAGTATAAATATTATAAGATTGATTGTACTGAAACACTTAAATTAACAGAGTTACCAACAGAACGAAACGTATTGTTGTCAAACGTGAGTAAAACAGGAAGTTTATATGTTGGATATTTAATGCATACAGAAAATAAATGTGACTTGTACTATGCTATAGATTCAAAAAATTGGACAAAAGATTATAATGCGTCACGCTTAAAAAATGATATGGATAGAGTAGGAGATATTGCAAATGCTAAAAGTGAATTACCATCAGGATTAACAAAGGAACAAAAAACTTTAATGCAAGAGAAGGCAAAAATTTTATATGATTATTTGGATAATGTAAAACGTAATGCACCCGTTGAATTAGAGAGAGTAACAAAAGTAGTAAAAACGGACAAAGAAAAAGAAGAGGAAATTAATCAGGTCGAAATAAAGTATTATCAAAATGATTTAACAGAGGAAAAAACAGTAACGCTGACATTGGAGCCAGTATCATGTACTTCATCAACAGATAAAGCCATAGAAACCGCTTGTGATCGAGATACGACTTCAAAAGATGAAACAACACTATGTGAAGATATAAATCCAGAAATCTCAGAATCTAACACACATGGTGAATATAAAAAATATGTTTATTATGCTTTGCCATCTGGATATATAGAGTCAATGACTTCAGAAACCGGACAAGTACATCGAACTGGTAATACAGATTTAAATGCTTCGGATTGTGCAAGACAAGTGTCTGAGGCAAAAGGATTATGTGTTAAATGGGATAATCAATGGGTTTTTGATCCGCTAACTGGAAGTGTAAGTATGGAGGAACAAAACGAAAAAACGGAAAAAGGTGGATTTACATTGAGTATTAAAGGCTTTGGTTCATGTAAACAGTTCAGCTATGATTTGAGTTGCGGTTATAGATATCAAGATGAAGATGCATGTAAAGATGCATGTAGTTCTATTGACAAAGAAAAAGACAAAGAAAAGTATGAACAGTGTTTAAAATTTAATTGTGGATGCTTATCTTATTGTGGATCAAACAAGTTTTGTCAACAAATGTATTGTCCGACAGATTGTGAAAAATGTGATCCAGATGAAGATAAAATACCGAATTGTGATGACTGTCCAAAAAAATGTTCAGAAAAAGCTGGTGGCGATGAAAAAAGTGAAAAGTATTTAACTTGTGTATATGATGACTGCTGTAGTGCCAATTGTACAAATGATGAATGTAGAAGAATTTGTTGTGAGACAGCTTGTGCTAAAAAAAGGGATACCCTTGGATGGGGTGAATCAGAGTATAATTTATGTATGGAACAATGTCCTATAATTCCTCCTCCAGATAAGTCAGGAATAGATTATATTTATCGTAGTATTGACATAGGTGATCCATTTCCAGGAAGAAAAGCAGGACAAAACTGGGCAGGAAAAGTTGGATATATAACTAAAGAAAATGATGCGACAAGTAAATATTACGATAAGACAAATGGTCAAACTGGTGATTTTGAATATCGAATTAGCTTATCATCAGATGATATCAAAGCGATAAAGAAGGATAATCGTATCAATAAGACTTACCACGATTTCTTAAGAGCAGATACCGATGAGGTTGTAAGTTCAATAAGTGATAAAGTATATTGTAGCTCAATTCTTCATGAATATGATTTGTTAAAAGGAAAAGTAGAATTTGGAACAGTTAGTTTAGGAAGTGGGTGCAAGAGTAAGAGATGAGTTCATCAATATGGGGATATATGTTTTTAGTATTAGGAATAATTGGGATAGTACTAATAAATATATTTGGAGAAATAACAATAAAAAATGAACAAGATTATTATTCATTAAAAGAAGTAACGAAAGCAGCGATGATAGATGCCGTGGATGAATATGCATTATTATATGGAGTCGGACATGATTATGATGGAGTAACACAAACGACAGATCCAGAATCAATGCATTGTGCATCAGGAGTACCAGGAACAATCAGAATAATAAAAGAAAGATTCGTAGAATTATTTGTATTAAAGTTTGTGGACAGTGTAAATTTATCAAACGATGATTATGTGATAACATTTAATGATATAGATGAATGTCCACCAAAGGTAACAGTAACCGTAACAGCGAAACAGTCTTTTGGATTATTTCAGAGAATAATTGGAGTAAAAGAAAAAGACAGTGTTAAAGATGCGGATATTGATAATATAATAACGGGAATCATCGAAACGACTGATCCATTTGCATAAAGAAAAGAGGTTAAACGATAACCTCTTTTCTTATTTGTTAATTATATATTTATTTTATATACCCATTTTGTTTTAGTTTTGAAATAATTATATCTTTATTTTTGTCTCCTTCTAATCTTTTCATTGTACTAGTTTCTGTTCCTTGTTCAAAAAACATTAATGTAGGTGTTCCATCAACGTCATAGTCATTTAAAAATGTTTTATTATCTTCTTCTGACATATTTGTAAGATTCATACTATAAGCTTTTATTTTATATTCTTCTAATACTTCTGTAAACTTTGGAGTGAAAGATGTACAATTAGGACAACCTGTTTGTACTACCTCTAAAATAAATGAATCTTTATTTTCTAATTTTTGATTGAATGTTGCATAATCAATTGCTTCTAAATAACTCTTATTTTCACTTTTTTCACAACCTAATAAACAGATAACTAGTATGATAAAAAGAGTCAAAAATTTAAATCCTTTTTTCATAATCCACCTCTTGATTAATATTAACATATTGACAAAAATAAAACAATAATAGATTGTTTTTTTTTAATGTTTATTGTATACTTGTAATAGTAGAATAGGGTGAAAGGCTAGGCTATTCTATTTTAGAGTACAAGTTAGCTATATAATTTAAAAGAAGTGAAGAAAGATTAAGAAAGGGTGATTTATATGAATAGTACTTCAATTAAAATAAAGAAATTTTTTAGTAATAAGAATACTGTTACAATTATATGCGCTATTATCGGTATTGTGGTTTTGTTTGTAGGCTATCAATTCCGAGTAAAATCTGCTATTCAACCACAACGTATTCCATATGCCAAAGTTAACATTCAACCTCGTACGAAGATAACTGATGATATGATTGGATATATTAATGTTCCTCAAGCAGCCGTTGACGAGATGGGGGCTAATAAACTTATTAAGGATGAAACTAATATAATTGATCATTATTCAAATATCAATACAATGATTCCAGCTGGTAGTTTATTTTATGAAGGTGCTG
Organism: uncultured Bacilli bacterium; assembly: GCA_947632345.1. Lineage (GTDB taxonomy): Bacteria > Bacillota_I > Bacilli_A > RF39 > UBA660 > RUG11788. The sequence goes on from CANROW010000024.1 coordinate 5,712, forward strand.
TAGTTAACAAGAGCGATTTGCCGGATGAAGCAGTGTATGATGTTCCAAAAGGGGAGACATTATACTATTTACAAGTAAATATGGCTACTAGTTATGTTAATTCAATTGTTCCAGGTGGTTTCATTGATTTATACATAAGAACAAATGACCGTGCATCTGGTCAAGTTCGAGTAGGAAAATTTATTGAAAATATTAAAGTTATGGCAGTAAAAGACGCTAATGGTTATAATGTTTTTGAAAATAGTGATGAGAGAAGGGTACCTGCTTATGTACTTTTCTCAGTACCTAATAAAGCTTATACATATTTGTCTGAGGCTGCAACTTTAGGTCTTACAATTGTACCTGTTCCAGTAAATGTTAGTGAATCAGAAGGTATTGCTCCTGAAACTAGTATGACGAGTGCAGAACTTTTAGCTTATATTGATACTTTAGCTTCAGAATATATTCAAGATGATGTTGATTTGACACAAGATAAGACTGATAAGACTAATAAAACTAATTAATAATAAAACAGAAATAAAAGTGGGGAATTAAAATGGAAGAAGCAATGAATTTAAATGGCATGGGGTTCGGAAACACAGCTAGTGTAACATCTACTGCTCCTATGCCTGATACAAATAATAGTACAGAAACTATGAATCAACAAACTGGTGGAAATATTGAAAATTCGGTTTCTCCTGAATCACTTGATGGTAGTCAAAATAATATGCTGCATGATGATACAATTGAAAAAGCTGATAGTATAACAGAATTTGAAGACATGGATATGATTAAAGAGCTTCGTCAAGAAGAAGCTGATCTTCGAAAAAATGAGAGTATTTTTTCAAATATGGATTTTGGCCCATTAAAAAAATATTTAGAGGACGATGACGTTACTGATATATCTTATAGTAATGGTGGACAACTTTGGTTAAAGACTTTGAGCAAGGGTGTCTACCGTGTTGAAGAAGATGGTATTAATGATGCCCTTATTGAAAAAATTGCCTTTCAATGTTCGAATGTTATGGGAAAAACTTTTAATATGGCTCATCCTTTTCTTGACTCTGAATCAGCAGAATTGCGTATGAATTTTATTCATGATTCAATTGCGAGAAATGGTATTGCTGTAGTTTTTCGTAAAACGCCTGCAAAGATTCGTCTTGAAAAAGAGAAGCTATTAAAAGATAACTATGTATCGTTGAGTATCCATGACTTTTTGATTAAAGCAGTTCAAGGACATTGCAACATCATAATGTGTGGTGAAACTGGTTCTGGTAAAACGGAATTTTTAAAATATCTTGCTTCTCATACTTTTGAAAATGAAAAAATAGTTACCGTTGAGGATACATTGGAACTTCACTTGGATAGAATTTATCCACATCGTGATATTGTAGCAATGAAAACTAATAATATTGCTTCATATTCGGATGTGTTAGTTACATGTATGCGACAAAACCCTATATGGATTTTATTATCCGAGGTTCGTAGTGCTGAAGCTGTTACAGCTGTGCGTAACTCTATATCTTCAGGTCACTTCATTTTGTCTACTATCCATGCTGATAAAGCAGCAAATATACCATATCGTCTATATAGTTTGCTTGAATCTAATATCGATGTTGAACAATTTTTAAATACCATTTATCGTTATGTTCAATTAGGTGTTTTCTTACGTGGACGTTTTGATCCTAAGCAAGGACGATATGTTCGTGAAATTGGTGAAGTTACGGAATTTTATGTTAATGATAATAATGAGTGCGTATCAAATACCATTTATCAAAAGACGATTAGAGGGGATGTAACATATAAGCCAATTAGTGCACATTTATTAGATTATCTCGAAGGACAAGGAATTGATATGAAAGCGATTCGTGAATCTAATGGTGATCTTGAAAAGGCACAAAGTTATACAGATGAACATGATAAAGAAAATGTTGATAATGGGCAAGTTGTAGAAAATAGTCAACCTACGCCAGTTAGTCAACCTACAAACACAATAGTTACACCATCACCAGTTGTAGAAAATGTTTCTCCTGTTCAAACTGCTGTAACACAACCGATGGCTGCACCTCAAAATAATGGAATGAATACTGTTACAACTCCAATTCAACCGATAAGTAGTGTGACGCCATTACAACCAAATGTCACACCAGTAATTGAAAATATTAATCCACAACCAGTTGTTAATAATGTACCTCAGACACCTTTAGTTACTCCTGTTTATCAAAATTATACAACAACTGATAATGGAACTAATGATGGGGGTTCAGGCGTTAGTTTTACAATGCCTAATATTAGTAATATACAATAATAGAAAGTTGGTGAGCTCATGTATGTATTGGAATTTATAATTATAGTATTTTTAATGCTCTTTGCAGTACTATACTATTTAAAAAAGGGCGATTCTTTGTACAAATTTGTCGTTGATGGGGCCCATGTAGTCTACGATAAATACGCTCCATATTCGTATAAAGCAATAAGAGAAAAAGTTAAGGAATTAGGACAAAATTTCTCTGTAAAAGATTATGCTATCCAATTAACTTTGTTTGGTGGTGGGGCTCTAGTGGTTTCATACCTATATTTTTATAATATTATTGTTTCTTTAATATATGTAATTGTCGCTATGTCCGTAGTTCCTTATTTACAATATCTCAGATGTAAACGTATTTATAGTGAATTCATTTTTGAACAAGTTCAAGTATACACGACAAATACGATTATGGAATTTCAAACAACTCAAAGCTTTGTTAAAGCTCTAGAAGGGGTGTATGCTTCTGGTGTTTTACAAGATCCTGTTTTATCTGATGTAAAGATAATGATAGATATGTCTTACCAAAATGGAGTTATCGATCAATCAATAAATTATATGAATGAGAGATATGATTACTACATGACTAAAAATATGCATCAACTATTTTTGCAAATTACTAAAGAAGGTACGCGCGATTCAAACGACATTCTTGAAAATATGCTTCAAGATATTGATACGCTGGTTGAAGGAGTTTATCGTGACCGAATGGATAGGAAAAACTTCCATCGTCAATTTATTCAATATGGTCTCATGTTGTATTTGTTAGTAATGTTAATTCAATATTTATTGCAGGTTGAGACGTATCGGCAATTGATAAAAGATCCTATTGTAATGGTTTCATTGCATGTAATAGTAATTTTGAATAGTTATTTTCTCATATCTGGGGAAAAATATTATAACGAGAACGTAGGTGCAGAATAATGATTGAAATATTAATAATTGCTGCTTTAATCGTCTTTGTCTTAGTTTTTACTAAAACAGTAGATGGTTCTCAGTTTTTAAAAGAAAATGATATTTACATTAAAATGATAAAAGAAAAAGATTGGAACTTTTATGTAGCGGCTAAATATGGAGATAAAGTTAATCCTGATGATTTGTTTAATAAAAGAATAAAAGATACATTTATGTTGACTGCTGTAGCAATGCTATTGTTACTTAGAAGTTTTTCTTTTATAAATATTGTCTTTTTATTTGTTTTAGCATTTTTATTTTATAAGATGCCATACAATAATTTGCGAAGTTATTACAAAAAATATATGTCTAAAATAGATCAAATGTTGCCATACTATTTAAAGGGATTAGAGATTTTGTGCCAGAACTATACAGTTCCAGTGGCACTTGCACGATCAATAGAAGATGCACCTGAAATTTTTAAACCTGGTTTACGAAATATGGTTGAAAGAATAAATTCTGGTGATTCATCTATTCAACCTTATATGGATTTTGCACAACAGTATCCAGTTCGTGAATCAATGCGAATGATGCGTTTGTTATATCGTCTTGGTTTGGGTGCACAAGAGAATAAGTATCAACAGTTGATCATGTTCTCAAGAAGTGTTTCTTCATTGCAAAATAAAGCTCGTGAAGATAAATATAAAAAGAGATTGTCAGTAATGGAAAAGAAAACAATGATAATGTTAGTAGCAACAGGTGGAGGAACGATGGTTGTTCTATTGATGGCAATGATGTTCTTAATGGGATAATTTATTTATTTTTTATTGATAAAAAAATAAGAGATTGGTATAATTATTTATATATGATAGTGAAAGGAGGTAATATTGATGAAAGAAGCATCTGGTGAATTAAATATGACATTAGTAACTGTAATTGCTGTAGCTGCTATCTTAGCATTTGTTACATTCTTTGTACCACAAATCCTTAATTCAATTCAAGGTAAATGGGGAAATAGCAATAACATTTATGAGTCTCCTAGGGTTGTTGTTGATACAATTAAGTAGGGTTCAGTGTATAAAAAGAGGTGTTGATTTATGCGTGAGGCATTAGGTGGAACATTATTGACCTATATTGTTCTATTTTTCTTGGCTGTATACATAGCGTTTATGGCAATAGTCATTAATTATGCAAAAGTATATAAGATGAAAAATGAAATAGTGTCATACATAGAAAATTCAGAAGGAATAGCTGGTAATTCTAATATGTTGGAGATTTTTAAGATGATGAATGAAAATGGTTATCCTAATGGGATGGACATTTGTTACACCAATGGTAAAAATAATTCTGTTTATTATTCTATTAGACTTTACATGGCTTTCTCTTTACCACTTGTTGACAATAAAATTGAGGTACCAGTTAATGGTGAAACCAGTGCGATTAAACTGCCAAAAGACTTCGATCCTAGTAAAGGTGTTATTAAGGAATGTGGTGTTGGAGGTAGTAAATTTTCTGGCACAAAGTGGGGAGGAGCATAGCCATGAATGTTTTAATAACTAATGAGCAAGAAGCTCTTTTATCTGGATTAAACGTTGAAATTATAAAGACCTTACGCGGACAATACGATGCTGATGAGATAATTGGAACTTTTTCCAATTTCTTTTTTGGTAAAATGATTTTAGACCTCACAGCTGTTAAAGATTATCAAAATATAACTAATATTCAAAAGTTATCAATTGGTTTACCAGTTGAGAAAATAATTATTTTGTTACCACCTAATGGTGATTATTCAACTAATAGTTATTTATCAAAATTAATATCAATGGGATTTTATAATTTTACGACTAATTTGGAGGGCGTAGAATATTTAATTAATAATCCCAATACATATAAAGATGTAGCTCATCTTCACCAATTAGAAACGCCGGTTGCACCTGTTACCGTCATGCCTGGAACGCAGCAACCAATGCCAGCTCAAAATAATGGTGTTCAAGCTAGTGAACCCATTGCTCCGGCAGTACCAACCGTCAGAGTGATTGGTTTCAAAAATGCAACGGATAATGCTGGTGCTACAACTTTAGTCGTAACCCTTAAAAATGAATTAGAAAAATTTCATGGTTTAAGTGTTAAAGCTGTTGAGGCAGGGAAAAGAGATTTTATTTATTTTAATGATAGTAGTTTGGTTTCAATTAATAAATCTGATATCCTTTCTGAAATATCGAAGTCAGGAAATTATGATGTCATTTTAATTGATATGAATGATTTAGATGATAATTCTTGTCGCGAAGTTTATTATTTGATTGAGCCATCTATTATTAAGATTAATAAAATTGTTAAGAGAGATAGAAATGTTTTTGAAAAGTTAAAGGATAAAAATATCATTTTAAATAAAAGTATGATATCTAATGACGAGATTTCAGAATTTGTCGCTGAAACAGGAATAAAATTGATTACTGCTCTTAGACCTTTTAATGATCGAAGCAGTGGTCAAGTATTAAGTGGATTGATAAAAAGACTTGGAATTGTTCGTGATGATTCAGCCAATAATGGATCAAATGGAGGATTTGGAGGAATTTTTAGACATTAAATTGACATAAAATATTGACAAAGCGTTATTTTTTGGTATATATTTTTGTTATATGAAGTGAGGAGGGAAATATATGAATTTTTTAGTAAGTTGTAGTGATATTCAACCAATAATTAGTTTAATCAAGTCAGTATTTACTATTGTTCAAATAGTTATTCCTATAGGATTAATTTTAATGGGAGCTATTGATTTAGGTAAAGCTGTATTGTCTAGCGATGATAAGGAGATTAAACAAGCTACAAGCAAATTAATAAAAAGAGCTATAGCAGCAGTTGCAGTATTCTTTTTAGTATTTTTAGTAAATCTTGTTATGAATCTAGTTTCTGATGCTAATAAGAGTAATAACTCTGAGACAAGTGGTAGTAGCGGAAATACAAAAAGTTGGATTGAGTGTTGGAATAATGGATAAAAGAATGGAAACATTCTTTTTTTTATTGTCATTTATTAAGTAATATATTATAATAATTGCATGAGGGTGTGATTATGTGTTAGAAAATATAAAGAGAATTGACCGAAAAATGTTAATGATGCTTGGAGTCCTTGGTGCAGTTATATTAATTATTGTTGTAGCCATTATCGTTGTATCACTTACTAGTGGTGGTAAGTTGTCTTATTCTAAAATAGAAAATAAAATGGTTGAGGCAGCAGAAAAATATTATCGTGATAATGCTAATTCATTACCAAGTGCTGTTGGAGATGAAGTTGAGATTGATGTTTCAACATTAGCATCTGGTGGTTATATGAGGAATCTATCTGAATATAACAATTCATCATGTAGTGGAAAGGTTTTAGTAGGGAAAGTAAGTAATGGTTATGATTATGTAGCCTCTTTAGATTGTGGGGAAGACTATAAGACTAGATTTTTAGTTGATAAATTATTAGAGAACGTCGCAACCTCTGGTAATGGGCTATATAAAATGGAAGATGTTGTTAGAAAACAAACTAATTCTATTGATAATGACTTAATGTCAGGGTATATCTATCGTGGTGAGGTTGTCAATAATTTTGTTAAGATGGATAAAGTATTATATCGAGTTGTTAAAATTGATGGAAATAATGATTTGATGATGTTTGCTACTAATTTAATTGAAAATAATGTTTATGATGATCGGTATAATTCATCAATTCAAGATAATTATGGGTATAATGATTATAAAGTTAGTAGAGCATATGAGAATTTACAGAGAGCCTATGAAGAAAAACCTAGCACTGATTTAATTAAGACAAAGGCTGTTGGTAAGGACATTTGCGTTGGAAAAAGAAGTGATACTGACACAGCAACTGATGGTAGTTTAGAATGTAGTGATGTTCTTGAAAATCAGTATTATAGTTTATTGCCAATGTATGATTATATGAATGCTAGCCTAGATAAGGGATGCACGACAGCTCTAAGCCAAGAATGTAACAATTATAATTATTTGAGTCAGTATCATACTTGGATGATGACTGGGGCTACTAGTAGCAGTTATGAGGCATATAAACTTGGAACTTCTTTGCAAAAGAGTCGCACATATACAAATGGTGGAATTCGTTTTGTAAATTATCTTTCTAAACGTCTTGTTTATGTTAGTGGTAGTGGTACAGAACTTGATCCATATATTGTAAAATAATAAATAAAAAATGATAGTAAAAAAGCTTTTACTATTATTTTTTTTGTGGTATAATGATGTTGATATTTGACGCCGGGGGTGGATTTAGAGTGAGAAAGGAAGTTTTAAAAACAATATTGGCAGTAACAATTATTGCAATGCTTATTAATGTTAATGTTGTATATGCTGCGAATTGTGATGCTTTATTGACACAGGAAGCTGCTGACATGATAAGTGAGATTTTAACGATGATTGATATTGCTGTTCCTGTTTTATTGATAATATTATGTGCAACAGATTTATCGACTGTTGTCATTTCACAAGATGATCATGCGATAAAAAAAGCTACGGGTAGAATTGTTAAGCGTTTTATTGCAGCTGTGGCAATCTTCTTTGTCCCTTTAATTATTAATGTATTATTAGGATTAGATGAAGTTCGTAGTGGCTTAAATTTGGTTGATGATCCCCTTTGTGGAATAACTGATGAGGGAAGTGATAACCATGACTAGAGATTTCTTTAATAATTTTATTCGTGGTCTGTTTGCATCGATAGATTATTTCGTTTATTCTTCAATTGAATGGGTAACACAAGGAATCTTTGATATCGCTGAATTGCGAACGAATGTCACTATTGTCGAGGATGTTCGGAATAAACTTTATGTCATATTAGGGATTTTTATGCTTTTTAAAATTACTGCTTCATTGATGAATTATATGATTAATCCAGATTTGATCACCGATAAAGAAAAAGGAGCAAGTAAATTAATAAGTAGAACGATTACAATGTTAGCACTTCTACTATTATTACCAACTATATTTTCTTATGTTTATCGGGCACAAACGGTTTTTTTGCCAATCTTGCCACGTTTAATATTGGATGAGAAAGCAGAAGAAGTTAACGATAGTGTTTCTGAAAATTCTAATGCAATGGCAGTTACCTTGCTGCGAGCGTTCTTTCATCCATATTATTCGGAAGAAGAAGGAAAAGATTATGAACCACTTGATGGTGCTACAGAAATTACTAGTTTGAGTGATTTTATAACGCATGTTAATGATGGAAGTGGTACAACTAATCCAATTTTAGGAACAATTGCTTCTTATAAGTATGAATATCGTTTTTTACTTTCGACAGTCGTTGGAATTGTTGTGCTAGTGTTATTGGTAGGTATAACGATAGATTTAGCAGTTCGTATTTTTAAAATGCTTGTGTTAGAGATGCTAGCACCTATTCCCATAATGAGTTATATTGATCCTAAATCGCAGAAAGATGGGGCATTTCAAAATTGGGTGCGTGAACTAATAAAGACCTTTTTGGATGTATTTATTAAATTGGGATTAATTTATTTGGTGTTATTCTTTATTTCTGAATTACAAGATAATATGTTATTTGTTTCCTATGGCAATGCTGAAGGAAGTGGTATTTCACCAGTAAGATTGATGTATTTAAAAGTATTTATAATTATTGGTCTATTAATGTTCTTAAAACAAGCTTCTAAATTTATCAAGAATATTTTAGGAATAAAGGACAACAAAGATGGCGGAAGTTTCTTAGGAAGTGTCGCTGGTGGTTTAGCTGGATTTGGAACTGGAGCTATTTCTGGAGCTATTTCTGGTCGTGGTTTACGTGGAGCTATAACTGGTGGTGTCAGTGGTATGGCAGCTGGATATCAAGGTGCTCAAACTGGTAAACCATCTAATGCTTGGCGAACAGGAGGGGATGCGGCTGTTCAAGCTCGACTTGGTGATAAAAATGCTAAGAGTGGAATTCTTGCTACATTACAGACTAAAGCTACTAATGCTCAAATGAAATCTTCTGCTGCTAAATTGAATTTAACTAAGGAAAATATTGATGATGCTAAGATGCATTGGATTTCTGCTCAAGCTGAGGCTACTAAAGCTGAATGGGAGTATCGTGATATCATTTCAAGAGGTCCTCTTGCTGGTGAAACAGAAGCTGAATACAACACGCGAAGAACTGATGCATATAATGATTGGCAAGACAAAGTTGTTGCTAGCGGCGATGCTGAAAGAAATTACAACAAAGGAAAAGACGCCTACGAGAAGACTTATGGACAAGATGAAAGACCTTATGAACGATATGCTAATGGACCTGTTCATCGCGCAACAAAGAAGGTTGGAGATACAACCAAAAACGTTACAACTACTGTTTCTGACAAAATAACAACTTCACTAGGTGGTTCTACAATTCAGAGACGTCGTGAAGAAAGAACAACACGTAAAGCTAATCACGGAGGATTTAATCCAAAAAAATAGAGAATAGAAAGGAAGATAAAAAGTGGAGAACAATTTTTTAATTCCCGCAAATGCTAATCGTGGGAAATTGATCATGGGTTTTTTTCGACCAATAGATTTAATAATCTTTGGTAGTGGTGCTGGAACAACTTTATTGATGTTACTTGTATTTCAAAACTATGTGTCGCAAATAGCTTTTGCAATCGTAGTATTGTTACCAGCCTTGGTAACAGGTTTTCTAGTTATTCCTATACCTTATCAACATAATGTATTAGTATTTTTGACGAATTGTTATAATTTCTACTTTGTTAATAGAAAGAGATATTATTGGAAAGGTTGGTGTAGTTGTTATGGCGAAGAAGACAACAAACAATAGTAAATATACAGAAGATTGGCTACCTGTAGAAGGTATTAATAATGGGATGATTCTTTTGAATAAAAATTTGAAGGTTACAGGGGTTAAAATTATTCCACGTAATATCTTTATATTAGATGCTGATTCACAAATGGGAATTATTAATAATTTAAAGAATTTTTACAATCAAATAGATTATGAATTTTGGTTAATTGTAGCTGATAGACCAGTTGATATATCTGTCTATATGTCACAATTACAATTACTATACAATCAAACTCAATCTCCTGCTGTGCGTAAGTTGATTACTGAAGATATTCAAAAAGGTAATAATTTTATGAATAATAACGTTGTTGATACAGAGTATTATATTTTGTTCAAAGATAATGATCTTGATCGTATTCAAAAGAAAATTAGACAATTAATCAATTCTTTATCTGCTTGTGGATTGACAGCAAGTCAGACGAGCAATGAAGACTTGCGAATTATTTTGGACAACTTCTTAAATGGTGGGCAAACAACGGAATTTGGAACGGTGGTGACTTTATGAGTTCAACAATGAATTTTAAATCGCAGATTGCTCCTAAAGGGTTAGAGTTTAATGCGAGCGATTTCTTTATTAGTGATAAATATGCAACTATCTTGACGGTTATCTCATATCCAAAATTTATTGCTCCAGGTTATTTGTCTACTTTGACTACTATGTCTGGTATCAAAATTGTTATTAAACATATTCCTGTACCTTTCTCAACGATTTCTAGAATGTTGAATAAACAAATTGCTGATTTAAAAATTAGATATCAGGAAGAAAAAGATCGAACTGTTCAAGAAAGAATTAGACTAGATTATGAGTCATTAGAATATTTCGTTTCAATGTTAGCAGGAAGTCAAGCACGGATTTTTGATTTTCAAATGCACATTATGATAACTGCTGATACTAAAGAAGATTTGGAACTTAAAAAAGTCAATGTCAAGAATTATTTGGAAGCAATGGAAATGCGCGCAGTGGCTTTGCGTTTTGAACAAGAAAAGGTTCTTAAATCAATGTTGCCAATTTTCCCTAAACAAGATATTGAGGAACGTATTGGAACACCAATTCCATCTGTTACGATTGCTGCTATGTATCCATTTATTTTCGATAGTATTAAGGATCCAGGATTGTCAAGCTTGTTAGGAGTTGACTTCTCTGGTGGTGTCATTTTGTTTAACCAATTCTTATACAAAATTAAAAAAGAAAATAATCGTAATAATGCTAACTTAATTTTACTTGGTACATCTGGTAGTGGTAAATCAACTGCTGCTAAGCTCTTATTACGAAACCATATTCGTAATGGTTGCCAAATTGTTGCAATTGACCCAGAAAATGAGCTTGAAGAGATGACGAAGACTTTCGGTGGAGATACCATTGATTTAGGTAAGGGTGGAGAATTCGGAATGATTAACCCATTACAAATTGTTATCGATGCTGATGAGGATGAAATTAAACAGGGATTGGGATATACTGTTTTAACTAGAACGCTTCAGTTCTTAAAGGCGTTTATGAAATATTATGATCCATCTATGGAAGAAGATACATTAACGATTTTTAGTGAAGTAGTCCAAGATACTTATCGAAGATTTGGTATTGATTTTGATAAGGACTTCTATAACTTTGGGGCTAATGATTATCCAACGTTCTCTGATGTGTATGCAACTATTAAAAGCCGTATTATTGCTATGCCAGAACATACTCATGAACGTGAAGCAATGGAAAAATTAGAGTTGAAGATTAGACCACTTACGAATGATTTGCGATACTATTTTGATGGTAAGACAACAATTACTCATAATAGCGACTTCATCACTTTTAACATTAAGGAATTGATGAATGCTGAACAAAATATAAAAAATGCATTATTCTTTAATATCTTGAAATATGCTTGGGGTCTATGCTTAAATCGTGATGTTGATACCATTATGATGATTGATGAGGCGCATGTTTTACTTGGCGATAATAACACTTTAGGTGCTGATTTCTTAGCTCAAGTACAAAGACGTGCTCGTAAGTATAATACAGGAACGATTATAATTACTCAACAACCAAGTGATTTTGCGGCACCAAATGTTATTATGCAAGGTAAAGCAATTTTCGATAATGCTTCTTATTACTTAATTATGGGATTAAAGAAACAAGCG
>CANROW010000025.1 GCA_947632345.1 uncultured Bacilli bacterium
GTAGACAATCAGGTATGGTCATTTCCGAAATAAAGAGATTGCATCCTGATTTAAGATATTTTGCTGCTGACTACAAGGGTGAAGAGGTTGACTTTGAGATAACCGCTGAGGAACTTGGTGAAATTTATCCGCGAGCTTCACTTGCCAGCAAAGAAGATCCCGTTCGCCTTGAAGAGGTTCGGCAAATCACGGCTGATCTCGAAAATGGTCATATTGGTTATGTCAATCTCTGGGAAAAGGTTAAAAGGGTTTCGATTGATGACATCAAAAAGATTTATTTAAAGTTGAATACCGATTTTGATTTATGGGAAGGGGAGACGGATTGTTACCCATATATCCCAGAAATGGTCAAAAAGCTACAAGATGGTAATTTTTTGTATGAGAGCGAGGGAGCTCTAGTCATTGATGTAGCTGAAGATAGCGATAATAGCCCTATGCCACCACTTGTGGTCATCAAAAGTAATGGTGCTACTCTATATGCAACGCGAGAATTAGCTACAATCTATTCACGAATGAAGCGGTTTAATCCCGATGAATTGTGGTATGTAACCGATTTTCGTCAAGGACTATATTTTGAACAAGTGTTCCGCGCTAGCAAGAAGTCCGGACTAGTCAATAGTGATACTCAGTTGCGCCATTTGGGATTTGGAACGATGAATGGACCAGATGGTAAACCATTTAAAACGCGTGATGGTGGCGTTATGGATTTAAAGAGTCTCATCCAATTAGTTGTGAATGAGACAACTGCTCGCTTAAATCCGAGTATAACTGATCCAACTGAGCGTCAATCCATCGCTGAAAAGATTGCTATTGCGGCTTTAAAATATGCTGATTTCTTACCATATCGAACTACTGATTATATTTTTGAACCGAGTAAATTTGCCGATTTAGAAGGAAAGACAGGACCATATTTGTTATATTCAACGATAAGAATGCAATCATTATTAAATAAAGCTGACACAGATGCATACGATATAAAAGATATTGTCAAAGATACTGATCGTGATGTAGCCATTAATCTATTGAATCTACCAATGATTATCGATAAAGCTTATGAAGCAAAATCGTTGAATGATATTGCGGAATATCTATATAAATTGACTAGTGCTTATAATAAGTTTTATGCTGAAAATCGCATTTTAACAGAGGAAAATATTGAGGTTAGAAATTCATGGTTAGCTCTTACTAAAATAGTGAAATTAACTAATGAAATGCTTCTTGATATTTTGGGAATAGAAGTTCCGACAAAAATGTAATAAAATGTGTTGCTTTTCATAAGAAATAATGATATAAAAGAAAAAGGATTTATACGTCCGCTTAGATTATTTTTATAAATGAATATTTACTGTAGGAGGAATACAAATGAGCATTAATGATTTGTCTAAAGACGAATTAGAATTATTTTCATATAAAGATTTAACAAATATGCTTTTAAAAGAAAAGGGTGCGATGAATACTGTTGATCTTTTTAAAGAAATAACAACTCTTTTAGAATTACCTAATAGTGTATTTGAGAATAAAGTAGGAGATTACTATACGACATTAGCTACGGATAAACGCTTTCTAATGTTAGAAGATGGAAAATGGGATTTGCGTGAAAATCATACATCTGATAAAGTGGTCGTCATAAATGATAATGAAGAGGATGAAGAAGACGAAGAAGACATAGCTGATGGAAAAGAAGATGGTGAAGAAGACGTTGAAGAAGAAGTAGATGATTTTGATTCCGATCGAAGTGATGATGAATTCGACGATTCTTCTGATGATGATTTGAAAGATTTAGTAATCCTTGATGAAGATGAACTAGAACTAGAAGAATAATTTTAGTTCTTTTCTTTACTAGGAAATATTTTGCTTTAATGTTATAATAGGCATAGACGTTTAGATTACTTATAAAAGGGAGAGATAAGTATGATAGAAAGACTTGAAATAATAAAGAATAAGTATGAGGCGATGCAGGCCGAATTAATGCAACCAGAAGTATTGAGTGATATAAATAGAACAACGGAATTATCTAGAGAGATAGCGTCATTGGAAGAGGCTGTTACTTGTTATAAAAGATATCAAGAAGTCGAAGAACAGATTAAAGATTCTAAGGAATTAATGAAAGATCCTGAACTTGGAGAAATGGCAAAACTTGAATATGATTCACTTGTCGAAGAGAAAGCTGATTTGGAACATAAGTTAGAAATTTTTTTAATACCTAAAGATCCTAATGATGGCAAAAATATCATTATGGAAATACGTGGTGCCGCTGGTGGTGACGAAGCCAACATTTTTGCTGGAGATTTATATCGGATGTATACCAGGTATGCTGAACGGCAAGGATTTAAAACGGAAGTTATTGATTTAGTCGAGGGAACAGCAGGGGGATTTTCCCAAATTGAGTTTATGATTAAAGGTAATAATGTTTATTCGAAATTAAAATATGAAAGCGGTTCACATCGTGTTCAGAGGGTTCCTGAAACTGAATCTCAAGGACGCATTCAAACTTCAACAGCTACCGTTTTAGTAATGCCAGAAGTAGAGGATGTTAGTGTTGAGATAAATCCTAACGATTTAAGGATCGATGTATACTGTGCAAGTGGGCATGGTGGACAAGGTGTCAATACGACGCCATCTGCGGTTCGTATTACCCATATTCCTACTAATACAGTTGTTACTTGTCAAAATGAGCGTAGCCAAATCCAGAATAAGGAACAAGCTATGAAAGTCTTGAGAGCGCGTCTTTATGAGGCGGAACAAGCTAAACAAGATGCTGAAGTCGGTAATGAGCGCAAGAGTAAGATTGGAACAGGAGATCGTTCTGAGAAAATCCGTACTTACAATTATCCACAAAACCGTGTTACCGATCATCGCATCGGTTATACGACCAACGATTTGGATCGCGTTATGAATGGGCAGCTTGATAACATTATTGAGGCTTTAATAAATGAAGATCAAAAGCGCAAATTAGAAGGAAATGAATAGTAATGAAAGTTGATGATGCCATTGTCTATGGTAAAAGTAAGGTTCACTCTGATTTGGCTAAAATGCTTTTAGCTGATTTGATGAATGTCAATTCCTTAGAACTATTGATGATGCTTGATGATGAAGTAGATGAAGAAGTATTTAATACTTATAAATATCGTGTTGATGAACTTCGCAAAGGTCGGCCAATTCAATACATAATTGGTAATGTTAATTTCTGTGGCAACACCCTCGAAGTGAATGAAAATGTTTTAATACCACGTTTTGAAACGGAACAGTTGGTAGAGAAAACGATTGATAAAATAAAAGAGTTATGGCCAGATCAAATGATTGATTTAATTGATTTGGGCTGCGGTAGTGGTGCTATTGGATTGTCTATAAAAAAGAAATTGAATCAGGTCAATGTCACTCTTTTAGACATCAGTGATCAAGCGATGGATGTGGCTAAACGCAATGCTTCTAGTTTAGGCCTAGATGTCAAATATATTTTAAATGATATGTTGGAAAATCTATCCAATCGTTATGATGTCATTATCTCTAATCCTCCCTATATTAGAGATGATGAAGAAATTGAAGAAATAGTCAAAAATAATGAACCACATCTAGCTCTGTATGGTGGAAGAGATGGTCTAGACTATTATCGTAAGATTTTAGCCCATATTCGTGAAAATATAAAGAACAAGTATTTAATTGCTTTTGAAATAGGTGATATGCAGAAGGATGCCATCTATGATTTAGCTAGTAAATATTTGAGTAATTATCAAATAGAATGTTTTAAAGATTATTCTAATCGTGATCGAATAATATTTATTTATAATGAATAAATATTATTTTTTTGTATAAAATAATTTATTTTCAATCATTATTGTAATGGTGATGATATGAAAAAAATTATGATAATTCTAGCGGTTATCATTGTCCCACTAGTTTTTAACAAATATAATGCTGAAGAACAAGTCGTCATTCCTAATGACGCGATTCGAATTAGAGTGATTGCTAATTCTAATTCTCTGGAAGATCAATATGAAAAACAAGTTGTTCGCAGTAATATTCAATTATATCTCCAAGATCTTTTAAAGGATGTTCAGACGAAAGAGGAAACAGCCAATATTATCAATGCTAATATGATTAATATAGATAAAAATGTCGGTACTAGTTTAAAAGAGATTGATTCAAATATGAAATATAGAGTAAACTACGGCCAAAATTACTTTCCGGAAAAAGAATTTAAGGGCATAACTTATCCAGCTGGTAATTATGAGTCTCTTGTGATAACTCTTGGTAAGGGGCAAGGCAATAATTGGTGGTGTGTCTTGTTCCCTCCACTATGTTTAATGCCAACCCAAGAAGATGCGATGGACAATGTGGAATATCAGTTATTCGTCAATGAAATAATTTCTAACTATAAATAAATGAATAAATACATAGAATTATATAGGTGATTCAATGTATTTTTTTATTACACTTTCAACTGCTATTGCCTTGAGCTTAGATGCTTTTTCATTATCTATTATCTATGGAACAGTAATTAGTAAAAAAAAGATTTTATTGACTTTGAGTATCGTCGTGGGAATTTTTCATTTTTTTATGCCGCTATTAGGATATTTGACTAGTAATATGTTAATTTTAAAAATAATTCCAAATACTAATGTCATCTCTTTCCTCATTTTTCTCCTATTGGGATTAGAGATGTTATTCAGTAAAAATGATGGAGAGGAACTGATGAATCTATCGAGTATCTTTAATATTTTATTGTTTGCGTTTACTGTCAGTTTAGACAGCTTTAGTGTCGGAATTGCTATTTCTGCTAGAAGTGAAGCCATCTTTATTCCGATGTTGATGTTTTCAAGTGTCAGTTGTTTCTTTACGTATCTTGGATTGATGATTGGGAAAAAAGTTAATACAATCTTAGGTAAATACACTAATCGCGTGGGCGGAATCATATTAATAATTTTATCTTTTTATTATTTATTGACATAATGTAATCCGGTTTTTTCCTCTATTTTATTGATTATATTGATAATAATTGATAAAATGAAGTAGGAAAGAATGGTGAAAGTAATGTTAGTTAATGGTAAAAAAATATTACAAGATGCAAAAGAAGGAAAATACGCTGTACCGCAGTTTAATATAAATAATTTAGAATGGACTAAAACAATTCTAGAAAAGTGCCAAGAATTAAATGTCGCTGTAATCTTAGGCGTTAGTGAAGGAGCAGCCAAATATATGGGAGGTTATCGGGCCGTAACCGGAATGGTAAAGGGACTAATGGAAGATTTAAATATAACGATTCCTGTCTGTTTACACCTAGATCACGGGTCAACTTTTGAAAATTGCAAAAAGGCTATTGATGCTGGTTTCTCATCAGTTATGATTGATGCTTCTAAACACGAATTACCTGAAAATATTCAAATAACAAAGCAAGTCGTAGAATATGCTCATCAATTTGATGTTACAGTTGAAGCAGAAGTTGGTCATATAGGTGGTCAAGAGGATAATGTTTCTGGTAATAGTTTGAATGCCACTCTAGAAGATTGTGTTGAGTTGGTCAACGGAAGTGGTATCGACTCTTTAGCGCCAGCTTTAGGTAGTGTTCACGGATTGTATAAGGGTGAACCAAATCTCGATTTCACAACGATGGCAATTATTAATGAAAATTTAACTATTCCGCTAGTTCTACACGGTGGAACAGGAATACCTGATTATGATATCAAAAAAGCTATTAGCTGTGGAATTAGTAAAATAAATATAAATACAGAGCTACAAATTGCGTGGCACGACGCTGTAAAAAAATTTGTTGAAGAAAATCCTACCGTTTATGATCCACGTAAAGTCATTGGAAGTGGTATTGAAGCGATGAAAACAAAAATAGAAGAAAAAGTAGAAATGTTTAATAACAAATAATGAATTTAAAAATATGATATTGTAGTGGAGGTTTTATGAAAGTATTAGAAATAACTGGAGGTAAGGATTTAAGTGGAACAATCCGCATCAGTGGCGCTAAAAACAGTAGTGTTGCCTTAATCCCTGCTGCAATTTTAGCAGATGATGACGTAACCATATGTAATGTACCAGAGATAACTGATACTGATGCTTTAACTGAGACCTTAGTCTATTTGGGAGCGGAAGTTAGACGTGCAAGTGAAAGTATTGTAATTAATCCTGCAACCATTGAAAATAAAGAAATACCTGAAGAACAAGCCAAGAAATTGCGGGCATCATATTATTTTATGGGGGCTTTACTTGGTAAATATAAACATGTAGAGATGTTTTTCCCAGGTGGTTGCTCAATTGGTCAAAGGCCAATTAACTTGCATTTAAAAGGATTTGAAGCTTTGGGAGCAACTGTTTCTCACGATGGTAATAAGTATATTGTTGATGCGAAAGAGTTGAAGGGAGCAAATATTTATTTGGACATCGCTTCAGTTGGAGCAACAATTAATATAATGTTAGCAGCAGTTAAAGCTAAAGGACGGACAACGATTGATAATGCTGCCAAAGAGCCAGAAATCGTCAATGTGGCAACTTTTTTAAACAATATGGGAGCTAAAATCAGTGGTGCCGGAACTAGTGAAATAATTATTGATGGCGTAAATCATTTAAAAGGATGTTTTCACGAGGTCATCCCTGATCGAATTGAAGCCGGAACATATACCATTATTGGGGCCTTAATTGGTAACTATTTAAAAATTGATAATATTATTCCGGAGCATTTAGAAGCTTTGACTTCGAAATTGATTGATATGGGTGTATCTATTGAGATAGGTGCGGATTATTTTATTGTCAACAAATCGCGTTCTTATAAACCAGTAAATGTTAAGACTTTGGGTTATCCCGGTTTCGCAACCGATTTGCAACAACCATTTTCTGTCTTATTGACGCAATGTAATGGTAAATCATCAATTACAGAGACAATTTGGGAAAACCGCTTTATGCATGTACCTTATTTGAACAAAATGGGAGCGAATATTAAAGTCGAGGGAATGGAAGCTAAGATAACAGGACCAACTAAACTTAAAGGATGTGAAGTGGAAGCCACCGATTTACGAGCAGGTGCTTCCTTAGTTGCGGCTGCTTTGATTGCTGATGGCACGACCACAATTACCAACATTAACCACATTTTGCGCGGATACGAAAACATTGTTGAAAAATTAACCGATGTTGGTGCTAAAATTGAACTTAAAGAAATATAATAAAGTAGATTAAAATCTACTTTTTTATTTGGTCAAAACAGGTGATAAAATGAGTAAAATATATAAAATAGCTATTCTTTTTATTATTGTTATTTTTACAGCGCTTTCAATATTTATAATTTATGATAAAACGAGTTCTAATTCATTTCGCTTTTTATCCATTGGCGATGGTCTATCAAGGGGATTAAGTCCTAATGGCATAAAAAGTTATGATTATAGTGATTATATTTGTGATTATTTGACTAATAAAGGAAAACGCGTTTCTAATTATAATTATTCTATTAAAGATATTTCTATATCCGAATTGACTAATGACTTAATCTATTTAAAAGATAAGACTTTGAAAGAATATTTGCAGACATCAGATGTCATCATTTTAGCCATCGGGGAAAAGGAAATAAATGAAAATAAAGCAATAGCAGAAATAGAAGAAGATCTAACTCATTTAGTTCAAGAGATAAAGCGCTTTAATTCTAACATTTTTCTCATCGGACACTATTATTTAAATAATGGTCAGGATTCTAAAATAAAGCAGATAAATGATATTTATCGGCAGGTTGCTAAGAATAATAATATAATTTTTATCAATATTGAAAAGGTCGCTTATTATTTAAACAAAGATAACATCTATCCAACAACGCGCGGATATAGAGAAATTAGTAAGCTAATTATCAGTGCAATTGAATTAAAAAATAAATAAAGTTCTTGCCAAATAAACAAATATTTGTTATAGTATATTAGCAATTAATAACTATGATTGTAATTTAAATCATGGCGGAAGGAGAGAAAACTATGAAAGCAGGAATTCATCCAGAATATAAAGAAACAAAGGTAACATGTGCTTGTGGAGAAAAATTTGTAGTTAGATCTACAAAAGATGAAATGCATATCGAAGTATGTTCTAAATGTCATCCTCATTATACAGGAAAACAAAATAGATCATCACATACAGGTAATGTTGATAAATTTAATAAGAAATATGGCTTTGACAAAAAAGAAGCTTAATTAAGACTATCCGTTTGGATAGTTTTTATTTTGTATTACACATAAATTTCAAAGTTAAAAGACATAATATGTGTTATAATAGATATAATTGAGGTGAAGATATGAAAATTGGGATTGCTAGTGATCATCGCGGTTATAAAATGAAAACACAAATTATTAAATATTTGAGTAAAAAGAATTTTCAGGTCTATGATTTTGGAACGAATTCAACTGATTCAGTCGATTATCCAAAATATGCTTTTAAATTGGGTGAGGCTGTTAGCCGTGGTGATGTCGATTTTGGTATTATTATGTGTGGAACAGGAATTGGGATAAGTATTGCCTGTAACAAAGTAAGAGGTATTAGGTGTGCTAAAGTTGATAACGTTAAAGAAGCAAGGCTCACTAGGTTGGATAATGACGCTAATGTTGTCTCTTTAAATGGGAGTATGCCTTTATTTCGTGCTAAAGATATTATTGATGTCTTTTTGAGTACTAACTTCTCTGGTGGTGAACGTCATCTTAAACGAATTAAAATGATCCACGACTATGAAAATGATAATAATATAATAAAAAGACGGGTCAAAGAAGAAATAGAGAATAAAGACGAAGATAATGAAGTAGCTAAGAAAAAAAGTAATAAAACAAAAGTAGCTGAGGAAGAAAAAAATGTTGAGTAGTAAATTCTTTTTATATTTAATTGTTACACCAATAGTTATTTATGGGATGTCTTCTTTAAACATCAATAGTATTTTTAAAAAGAATCACGTGGTAGCCGCACAGGTGTTTTATCTTTTAGTTATGATAGCGCTCATTTATCTAGTAACTAATTGTATATACGATGTATTTTTATATTCTGTTTAAATTTTTGTATAAATTTTGAAAAATTATCCACAATTTATAATGAGGTGGATAAAATGAAGAAAAAATTAAGATTGCGACCATTTGTTTTACCAACATTATATATGATTATGGTATTAGTATTGTTGGGTACTGTTTATTACAATGGTCTAGTTAGAAATTCTAACAGAAAAAATCAAACAGGGTTACGTTATGTTACGACATTGGATTTCTTAGATTCAATTCAGGTTGTAAAAAATGAAGAAATTATGGTTAGACCATATACAACTGAAAATGTGACGATTGGTAAGGGATACTATGACTATTTGGATAGTAGTTCTAATCAAGAAAACTCAATAATTTATTATGAGGGAACTTATATTCAAAATTCGGGAATTGACTATACCAGTGATACTACTTTTGATGTTGTCAGTTGTTTGGATGGAACCGTTATTAGTGCTGAAAAGACAGATTTGATGGGATATGTAGTGGAAATAAAATACAATAATAACATTATTATTTCATATCAAAGTTTGTCTGAAGTAACTGTAAAAGCTAATGACAGCGTTGCGAAAGGACAAAAAATTGGTAGTAGTGGTAAATCAGCAATAGGTAGTGAACTAGGAAATCATCTTCATCTAGAAATGTATTATGATGGTATGACTGTTAATCCTGAAAATTATTACAATCGCAATATAAGGGATATCTAATGAAAGATATTGGAATAGATTTAGGTACAGCTAATGTTCTCATCTATGTTAAAGATGAAGGAATATTAGTTAATGAGCCATCAGTCATTGCGATTGATACAGAGACTAATGAGGTTTTAGCTGTTGGACGAGAAGCCGATGCTATGCTAGGTAGAACACCTAATAAAGTTAAAGCTATCAAACCTCTCCAAGATGGAGTAATTGCTGATTTTGAATATACTAGCAAAATGTTAGAAGAATTTATCAAGAAAATAAAGAAAAAGAGTTCTTTAAAAAAAAGTCGCGTTTTGATATGCTGTCCTGCTAATATTACGCAAGTGGAAAAAAATGCGATGTATGAACTTGCTGAAAATATGGGCGCTAAGAAAATCTATATTGAAGATGAGCCTAAAGTTGCGGCCATTGGGGCTGGTTTAGAAATAGATAAAGCTAGTGGTTGTATGGTGATCGATATTGGTGGTGGTACTACTGATATAGCGGTTCTATCGTTGGGGGCTATTGTTAATAGTAGTTCAATAAAAGTTGCCGGTAACACGTTTGATCATGCCATAATTGACTATATTAAGAGTAAGTATGATCTATTGGTTGGTGAAAAGACAGCTGAAGAAATCAAGATAAAATTAGGTGCCATTAAAGATGTTGACAAAGATAATAAAATGGAAATAAAAGGTCGAAGCATATCAGAAGGAATGCCTAAGACAATTGAAATAACAGAAAAAGAAGTTCAAGAAGCACTTCGTCCGCAAATAGATAAAATAAATGATGAAATAAAAAAAGTATTAGAAAATACATTGCCAGAACTATCTGCCGATATTGTTGATAAAGGAATTGTCGTTACTGGCGGTGGAGCGTTAATAAAGGGAATAGCCGAATATATTGAAGATGCGGTCAAAATACCGATTTATATTGCTGAAAGTCCTCTCACGTGTGTCGCTGAGGGATGCGGTGTCTTACTAAATAATCCTAAAGATTTAGATAAAAACTGTTGATTTAATTTCAACAGTTTTATTTTACTTTATAAAATCAATATTATATAATTAATATAGTGGGGTGATAAAATGTTTGATCAACATCTAATGAACGTTTTATTAATTGTGACGACGACGTTCTTCATTTCAGCACTCATAATGCCGTATATAATTAAAATAGCCCATCATATCGGTGCCTTAGACGTCCCAAGAAAAGAACAGGGTGGGCGCCACATTCATAAAGTAGTAACACCAAAATTTGGTGGTATGGGAATATTTATTAGTTTTTTATTTGGCTATATGTTGTTTTGGGACTATAGTCTAAAGATGAATGCCATTTTAATCGCTAGTTTTTTCATAATTATAACCGGAATGATTGATGATATAAAATCTTTGACAGCGAGACAACAACTATTAGGTCAAACGATTGCCGCTTTAGTAATCATGTTTTATGGCAAAATCCTTTTAAACAATATCACGGTTTTTGGCTATAATATTGACTTTGGATTATTTGCTTATCCAATCACTTTAATTTTTATTCTCGGTTGTACTAATGTTGTCAGATTAACTGATGGCCTCGATGGCTTATGTGGTGGTATTTCTTCAATATTTTTCTTAACGATTGGTATTATTTCTTTTTTACAGGGAAGATTTAATACATTAGAAATAACGTTAACATTCATTATGTTAGGAGCAACTTTAGGATTCTTGGCTTATAATTTTCATCCAGCCAAAACTTTTGCCGGTGAAACGGGATCAACTTTTTTAGGCTTCATCATTGCGGTTATCTCATTACTGGGATTTAAGGGTACACTATTGACTTCCGTCTTTGTTCCTCTTCTAATATTAGCTATACCTATTTTGGATACTCTATTTGCCATAATACGAAGAATGATTAAACATAAACATATCTATGAAGGTGATAAAGATCATTTACACCATCAGTTACTCAAAATGCATCTATCACCAACTAAGACAGTCTTTGTCATTTATATAATTAATATATTATTTTCAATTGCCGCTATTATTTATACAATTAATGATGCTAAATTAGGAACAATAATGTATATAATTTTATTTATAGTTGTCCTCTGGATTATTTTACATACGAGCATTATTAGTGATAAATTACCAAAAGAAACAAAAAAATTTGAAAAGAATTTATTTAAGAAAAAGAAGTAGTAAACATACTTTTTTTTATTTGAAAATAAAGAAACTATGTTATAATATTTAAACACATCAATGAAAGGAAGAATATAAATGTTAAATTTTATCATCTATGATGATGAGAAGAAGTTTCTGGATAAAAACAAAAAGATAATAGATAAAATAATGATGAATAGTGATTATGATTATAAGTGCTTTTTATTTGATGATTTCAATGATCAATTTAAAGATGTAATAAAGAATGATTTAGGTTTAAAAATTTATCTATTAGATATTGAAGGTAAATCAAAATCAGGTTTAGATATAGTTAGGTTGATAAGAGAAAAATATGATGATTGGTGTTCAATTATTATTATGATTACTAGTCATAATGAATTTAAGTATGATGCTTTGAGTAATCGCTTGTATCTGATGGATTTTATTAACAAGTTGGACAATTGGGAAGAAATGCTTAGCGAAGACATCAATCGAATTGTTAAAAGCTATAGTAGTTGTAGTGATTGCTTGACTTATGAGTTTAACCATAGTTTAAAAAGAATTGAATATAAAAATATCATATACATTGAAAAAGAGAAGGATTCGAAAAAATGTATTATCCATACAACGTATGGAGACTATCCAATTGCTTCTACTATTTGTGAAGTGTTAGATATGTTAAGTGATGCATTTATAAAAATAAGTCGAAGTACAATTATTAATCTTCATCAAGTTTCTGAATATGATCGAGCTAATAATGAAATCATGTTTTTGAATGGTACTAAAACCAACGATATTTCGAGACTTTATAAGAAGGATGTGATCAGCAGTGTGGCAAGCTTATCTAAGTAATATAGGATATTGTTTATTGATGAGTATTTTTATTATTGGTATTGCTAAAAATATCATTAATGAAAAGTATAATAAAGCGATTTGGTATAATTTAGTATTCATCATCATCTATGCTCTCATATTATGTCTCGTATTTTCTAAAGCTTACTTTGGTGTACAGGTCTTAATTGAATTATTAATTCTATCTATTTGTTTAAGATATTTATTCAATATCAAATTATTGACTGCTTTTGTGGCTAGTATTATGTCCAATATTCTTTTGATGATCTTTGGACTTATCGTTTTAATAAATGTTTTTATCATACAAAATGCTAGCATCTTTGATGCTGAAAGAGTCGTTATCAATTTATCAGTATTAATTTTGACATATCTATTTACCAAGATTCATTTTGTTAGATCGTATTTAAATAAATTAGTTACGCAATTTGAAAATAAGCCTTCTAAATTAGAATTAGTAGTATTATGCATTTTTATGACTATACTTGTTTTCTTCTATTATAAAGTGTTTACTGAGAAATACATATTTTGTAATAGTATTAATTTCATAATCTTTATTGCCGTATTATCGTTTATTTTGTTTATCTATTTAAATGAGCGCTTGAAGTATAGTAGGTTGATTAATAAATATAATAGTATTTTTGAATATGCTTGTGCTTTTGAAGAAGAATTGGAAAAAGATCGTCTTTTGCAACACGAACATAAAAATCAATTAGCAGTGATTAAAGGAATGACGAAAGATAAAAAGGTTAATGCTTATATAGATGAAATTTTAGATAGCTATAACAAGGAGAATGATTATAAAGATATTCGTGGGTTGTCTAATTTACCTAGAGGTGGATTGCGTGGTGTTATCTATTATAAACTTTGTGTTATGAAACGTGCTAAAATTGACTTTAGTTTAGATGTTAGTAAGACAGTTAAAAAGAAATTAGCTAATTTATCTATAGAAGAAATAAAGATGATAAGTTATATCATTGGCGTATGTAGTGATAATGCCATTGAAGAGTGTTCCAAGAATAAGAATTCAAACATATCTATTGAAATTTATGATTTAGATGATGAAATTAGTATTATTATGTCCAATACCATTTTTAGTAAAATAAATTTTAAAAAGATTGGTAATAAAGGATATTCTACTAAAGGTACTGGTCGTGGTAATGGATTGTTTTTAATAAATCGTATGTTGAAGAAATATGACAATATAACGATGAAGGTAAAAGTTATTAACAATTATTACGTTCAAGAAATTAAGATTAAATTTTAAGAGTAAAAACTCTTTTTTTTTCTTTTAAGGAAAGAAAATGATACAAAAAAATGGTATTGATTACCAAAAAAGGAATGAAACCTGACAATTAGAGAATTTTTATTATTTAAACTTAAAAAAGAGTAAAATGGGTTTTGTTAAATCGTTGCAACATATTTGACAGAATACTAAAAGAGGTGGAGGTGTAAGGAGTGAGAGGTCGAGTTAAGTGGTTCAATAACGAAAAAGGTTATGGATTCATTGACTATATTGATAATGAAGATATCTTTGTTCATTACTCAGCTATCAAACAAGATGGTTATAAGAGTTTGCAAGAAGGACAATATGTAGAATTTGATTTACTTGAGACATCAAAAGGGTATCAAGCATTAGACGTAATGGTTTTAAAAGAAACGACTACCGTAAAATAAGGTAGTTTTTTTTCTATTAATGTGTTATGATAAAGACATAGGAGGAGGATGTTATGAAGATATCTGTAAGAGGAGATAAAATAAAGGTTACAGAATCAATGGATAACTATATTACCGAAAAGCTCAAGAAGATTGATAAGTACTTAGATAATCCAGAAGAAGTACGTGCTAGTGTAGTAGCGAGAGTTGAGAAAAAGGGACAAAAAGTTGAAATAACTATTCCATTGAAGAACTTTATTTTACGAGCAGAAGAAACACAAGAAGATATCTATGCAGCTGTTGATATGATCGTTGATAAGATTGAGAGACAAATTAGGAAGAACAAAACTAAATTGGCTTCTCAAGCAAAGAAGACGCGTGATGTCAAAGGATTTGCTATGGATTCTATCGAAAGCATTAAGGACGAAGAGTCTCCTGAAACTAAAATTGTTAAGCGAAAGAAGATAGGTGTTAAACCTATGAGTGAAGAAGAAGCCATTCTTCAAATGGATTTGCTTGGACATGATTTCTATCTATTTTTGAACGATGAAACAATGAAACCAACACTTGTTTATAGACGCAAAGATAATCAATATGGAGTAATTGAAACAGAATAATTTCAATAAGAGATTTAAAAAAACCACATAAATTTATTAATATGTGGATAAAAATGCTTTAAATCTCTTTTTTTATTTGGTAAAATAATAGATACGGGAGATGAGTTTATGAACATTTTAAGAAGTTTGTTCGACCATGAATATAAAGAGTTAAAAAAGTTCGCAGTTGAAGCTGATAAAATTGAAGCTTTGAGTGATGAGTATTCTAAAATGAGTGATGATGAGTTAAGAGCTAAAACTGATGAATTTAAGAAAAGATTAGCTGAAGGTGAAACGTTAGATGATTTGTTAGTTGAAGCTTTTGCAACGGCTAGAGAAGCTGCATATAGAGTTATTGGTGAAAAACCATATTATGTCCAACTTTTAGGTGGTATTGCCATTCATAGAGGAAATATTGCTGAAATGAAAACCGGTGAAGGTAAAACTTTGACAGCGGTTCTTCCATCATATTTAAATGCTTTGACTGGTAATGGAGTTCACATCGTTACGGTCAATGAATACTTGGCTAATCGTGATGCTAACTGGATGGGAAATATTCATCGTTTTCTAGGATTAACTGTTGGATGCAATTTGCGTGAATTGTCAGCTAAAGAAAAACAAGAGGTATATAATTGTGATATTCTTTATACGACTAATAATGAATTAGGATTTGACTATTTGCGTGATAACATGGTAGTTAAAAAAGAAAATAGAGTGCAAAGACCTTTGAATTTTGCTATTGTCGATGAGGTTGACTCTGTTTTAATTGATGAAGCAAGAACACCACTTATTATATCAGGTGGGGAATTGAAGAGTGCTTCTTTATATACTGATGCTGATTCCTTTGTTAAAACTTTAAATGCTGAAGACGACTACATATACGATGAAAAAAATAAAAGTGTTACTTTAACTGAAGAAGGTGTTAAGAAAGCTGAAAGAACTTTTAAAGTAGCTAACTTATACGATGCTAATCAAACATCACTAGTTCATCACATCAATCAAGCTTTAAAAGCTAATTATTCAATGCGCAATGATGTTGATTATGTCGTACAAGATGATTCAATTGTAATTGTTGACCAATTTACTGGACGTTTGATGAAAGGACGTGCTTTCAGTGATGGACTTCATCAAGCTTTGGAGGCAAAAGAAGGAGTTACTATTCGTCAGGAGACAAAGACTCTCGCAACAATTACTTTCCAAAATTTATTTAGAATGTATAAGAAATTATCTGGTATGACTGGTACTGCCAAGACAGAGGAAGAAGAATTCCGAAACATATATAATATGTATGTTATAACTATTCCTACTAATAAAGAGGTAATAAGGGTAGACCAACCAGATTTGGTTTATGCTACAAAACAAGGAAAGTTCAATGCTTTAGTAAAGGAAATTGAAGAAAGACATAAAACTGGTCAACCAGTACTAGTTGGTACGATTGCGATTGAAACTAATGAGTTAATCAGTAGAATGTTGACTAAGAAACATATCCCACACGAAGTATTAAATGCTAAAAATCACGCTCGTGAAGCTGAAATTATTGCTAATGCTGGTCAAAAGGGTGCTGTAACAATCGCAACCAATATGGCTGGACGTGGAACAGATATCAAACTTACAGATGAGACGAGAAAACTCGGCGGTTTATGTGTTCTTGGTACAGAGAGACACGAATCACGTCGTATTGATAACCAATTACGTGGTCGTTCTGGTCGTCAAGGAGATCCAGGATGTACGCAATTCTACGTATCAATGGAAGACGATTTAATGGTTAGATTTGGTACAGACAGAATTAAGAATATGATGAAATCACTAGGATTTGATGAAAATCAAGCTATCCGCAGTAAAACATTTACTAAGTCTATAGCTTCTGCTCAAACACGAGTTGAAGGAAATAACTTTGATATAAGAAAACAATTATTACAATATGATGATGTTAACAATAATCAAAGAAAGATTATATATGAGAGAAGAAATGAAATTTTAGATAATGAATCTATTCATGAAACTGTTAAAAAAGCTATGAAGGATCACATTACGGATGTCGTTAAATCTCATATTTATCCAGAAGGAAAATTGACTAAAGATGATTTAAAAGAGATTGTTGAATATTCTAATAGTCTTCTAAGACAAGATATTGAGGTAGCAGATTTATCTAAATTAAAAGAAGATGAAGTAATTGATAAAATTTATAATCAATTAGATAAAGAATATGAAGAGAAGATTAGCGTTGTACCTCTAGAGATAGCTGAAGAATTTGAAAAGGTTATTGCTTTAAATATTATTGATAAATTTTGGACTGATCATATCAATACAATGGCTCATTTAAGAGAAGGAATTCATTTGCGTAGTTATGGACAAGACGATCCTTTGCGTGCTTATACTGTTGAAGGATTCGACTTATTTGATAAAATGCTTCAAAATATTGATAAAGAGATTACTAGTTTCTTAGTAAAAGCACAAATTACACAAAATCTTGAAAGAAAAGAAATAACTAAAAAGAAATTCTCTAATAAGACAGATTCAGAAGGAGAACAACCAATTAAACAAAAACCAAAAGTCAATGGTAAGAAAGTTGGTCGTAATGATCCATGTCCTTGTGGCAGTGGTAAGAAATACAAAAATTGTTGTGGAAAGTAGTAGGTTTTATAAGGGTTTGCGAGGCATAGGGTTTT
>CANROW010000026.1 GCA_947632345.1 uncultured Bacilli bacterium
CTTTCTGAAACAACACCAACTATGTCGACAACACTTATAAAGTATTTTTCTTGTCCCTTATCCCAAACAGTTCTAATTGTTTCATTATTAAATATTTTGTTTACTAAATGCATTTTATCTTGATTCATAAACTACCTCCTCGGTTGTATATTATCAAACGTCTGTTCTTGTATCAACATTTGGATTAGTAGATTATAAATATTTATTGCATCCATCTATTCTTTGGTGATATTGGGAGTATTCCTCCCCCAACTAATGACATATATTATAACACTTCTGTCCTTAATTTCCAATAAAAAAAGAGGTCTATTCCTCTTCAACTTTAAAATCGCTCAATGTTCCATCACTATTTAAAATCTTGTTGACATTTTCTTCAGCATTTTTTAATTTTTCATCACAAATTTTGGCAATATTCATTGCTTTAGTAAATTCGTTAATAGCGTCATCCAATGGAATATTACCACTTTCTAAAGCTTTGACAATTGCCTCTAAATTATTTAAGTTTTCTTCAAAACTCAATTCCTTTTCTTTTGCCATAATTCCTCCTATATTACCTTACTATTTATCTTTCCATCTATTAGTTCAATCTCTAATAAATCATCTTTCTTCAATTGTTTGATACTAGATACGACATGATTCTCTTTGCGCGTTATCGCATAACCTCTCTTGATTGTCGCAAGAGGATTCAAAGTTTCTAATTTGTTGATTAGTAAAAGATACTTATTAGTGTTTTCGTGCAAATGATTATTAATATTTAACTTTAAACGATCTAATAATTTTTCATAATCATCTTGTTTCTTCTGATAAATCATCTGTGGATTATTCAAGATATAACTCTTCAACAAATTAGATAGTCGATCTTTATTATTATTTATAACTACCATTATATCTACTTGAAGGCGTTCCAATAAATTATCAAATTTCTGTTCCATTGCCTCATATATATTTAAAGGATTCTTTAAAACATAGCTATTCTTAATACTATTGAGACGCTCTCTTTTGGCATTGATGATATTCATAGTGCTCTTATTGAGACGAATATAGATTTGATTTAGATAGTTATAAAAATCACTGATATTGGGAACAGCCATTTCAGCAGCTCCTGTTGGCGTTGGTGCCCGTAGGTCACTGACAAAATCACAGATAGTAAAATCGATTTCATGACCAACAGCGGAAATGACGGGTACATCTAAATCATAAATCGCCCGTGCGACAATTTCTTCATTAAAGCACCACAAGTCTTCAATAGATCCACCACCCCGACCAACGATGAGAACATCTAGGTCAAAGTTTTTGGTCAAATTGATATTGCGAACGATGTCTTCGGCAGCTTCCTTACCTTGTACCAAACTCGGAAAGAGAATGGTTTCGGCAATTGGCCAACGTCTTTTAATCGTCGATAAAATATCTTTAATAGCGGCTCCCGTTGGCGCTGTAATAATACCAATTTTCTTTGGCATCTTTGGTATTCTTTTTTTATGAGCTGGATCAAACAATCCTTCAAGTTCCAATTTTTTCTTCAATTTTTCAAACTCGACATAGAGGTTACCCATACCGTCTTCAATCATATCGGTTACATAAATCTGATAACCACCGGTAGCTTCATAAACGGTTACTTTTCCGACGACTAAAACCTTGGTACCATCGGCTGGCGTAAATTTTAAGTTGTTGGTATTACTCGCAAACATAATGGCATTGATCCGCGTATTTTCATCTTTCAAAGTGAAATACAGATGCCCTCTAGTATGCGCTTTAAAATTGGATATTTCCCCTTTTAGACAAACGTGGTTCAAGTTGCCATCAGTGTCCATTTTATATTTGATATAACGCGTTAGTTGCGTTACTGTTATATAGTTTTGATTCATCATTCTTCCTCACTATGAAAGATCTTATCCAAAGTAGCATTAATCATTTTAGTAACTTTCTCATCGCTATATCTCTTCGATAATTCGATGGCCTCATTAATAGAAACAATGCTTGGAGTCTCAGTGTACTTCAATTCAAAAATACCAATTGAGAGAATAGCTTTATCAACTTTTGATAAACGCTCAATATCCCAATCGACTAAATATTTGTTGGCTAAACGAGATATTTCTTCTTGCTTTTCAATGACCCCATTGACTAATTCATTGACGAAATCATTCTCCACTTCTAACAAGTCTTTGATAATCGTTGGAACATCATAAGTAGTGTTACTATTTTGATAAATATATACTTGATATAACGCTTTCATCGCAATTTCACGCAATTCGCTGCGGTTTTTCATAAACATCACCTATAGAAATTTTATCATAAAAAAAGGACAAAGTCATTATTAACTTTATCCCGTTAGACATTATTTAAACTCGAAATCAAAATCAAGAATTCTAACTATATCTCCTTCTTTAGCGCCAAGTTCTAATAATTTGTCATCAATCCCCATTTTCCGCAATCTTCGCGCAAAACGATTGACGCTTTCATCAGTATTGAACTTCGTCATTCTAAATAATTTTTCTACTTCCTCACCTTTGATGACCCAAACATCATCCTCTTTCTCAATCGTGTAAGGCTCTTCTTTCTCAAACTTATAAAGAACGTGTGACTCAAAGGCCTCATCTTCAAATAGAGGTGTTGTTGGAATTGTCTCTAAAGTATCAGCTAGATAATCGACGACATCTTCTAAACCAGTATTTGTAATGGCGCTGACCTCAAATATTTTGATGCTTGGATCATTCAACTTTTTCTTAAAGTTGGCCAAATTTTCTTTAGCATTAGCTCCATCCATCTTATTCGCAATAATGATTTGGGGTTTCTTTAATATATTCTTATTGAAATCATCTAATTCTTTATTGATGATTACATAATCTTCATAAGGATCTCTTCCTTCAAAAGCACTCATATCGATGACATGGGCAATCATTCGCGTTCTTTCAATATGACGCAAAAAGCGATCACCAAGACCTTCGCCCCGACTAGCACCTTCAATTAGTCCTGGCAAATCAGCTAGAACAAAGCTCTTGCCAGTGCGACTTTTACAAACGCCAAGATTAGGTGCGATCGTCGTAAAGTGATAAGCCGCAATCTTAGGGCGCGCTTTACTGACGCAAGAGATAATTGTACTCTTACCAACACTTGGCATACCGACTAGACCAACATCGGCCATCAATTTCAATTCAACTTTTAATTCTCTCTCTTCTCCTGGTTCGCCATTCTCTGCAAAGTTAGGAGCAGGATTGAACTGGGTCTTAAAGGCTGTATTTCCTCGTCCCCCGCGACCACCATAAGCAACGATGACTTCATCGTTTTTTCCTTTTAGATCAGCAATGATCAAATCCGTATCCATATCCGTGACAACCGTTCCTTGAGGGACTTTGATGATGACATCTTCGGCATTGGCTCCATTTTGATTTTTACCACGCCCATTTTCCCCTTTATCACCTTTAATCGTCTTCATATATCGCAAATCGATCAAAGTGTGAAGGCCTTCATCCACGACAAATTTGATATTAGCGCCTCTTCCCCCATTACCACCATATGGTCCACCCATTGGCACGTATTTTTCACGGCGAAAAGCAAGGCAACCGTCGCCACCACGACCAGCTGTCACTTTAATTTTAGCTTCATCAATAAACATATTTTCACCTCCATTAAATCGAGCATATTATAACACATTTATAAAAAAAAGAGATGTTACTCTCTTACTCAGCTGTTGGATAACAACTAACTTGGGTCTTGTCTTTACCAACGCGTTCATATTTGACAACACCTGTTACAGTTGCGAATAAAGTGTCATCACTTCCGCGTTTAACATTGACACCTGGGAAAATTTTTGTTCCTCTTTGACGATAAATGATAGAACCAGCTGTAGCTGTTTGTCCATCAGCTACCTTAGCTCCTAATCTACGACCAGCAGAATCACGTCCATTAGATGTAGAACCTTGTCCTTTATGGTGAGCAAATAATTGTATATCTAATTTTAAAAAGCTCATTAGTTTTCCTCCTCTATCTTAATATTTTTAGGATAATCTCTTTCTAATTCTCGCAATAAATTGATCATATTATTGAGAAGATTAGCAACGATTTCATTATTTTCACGAACGATAATCGCAAAATCATCCTTTTTTTGGCTATAGCTTATATAATTCTTATCAAACATGAGAATTGCATTGACCGTTGTCGTCATAATACTCGATGCACTACTACAGACAATGTCTTTGCCATAGTCATCATAATCAGCATGTCCTAATATATTAATTTTAACAATATTATTATTTTTTACTGATATAATTACTTTTATCATAAATTAACCTTTAATTGATTTGATTTCAACTTTTGTATATGGTTGTCTATGACCCATTGTACGACGGTTACTTCTGTCTTTTGATTTGTATGTGAAGATTCTAATTTTCTTACCTTTACCATTTTTGACAATCTCACCTTCAACAGATGCTCCGTTAAGATAAGGATTTCCTACTTTGTTATCGCACATTAATACTTCATTAAAAATAACTTTGTCTCCAGCTTCACCATCTAACTTTTCAACGTAGATGACATCACCTTCACTAACGTAGTATTGCTTACCACCTGTTTTAATAACAGCTTTCATGAACATTCCTCCTTTATATTAATTCTAGACTCGCTCTTGAGGTAGCAAATGCATTTAAACCTCTTCAATGCGGTTTGAGCTATAAAGGCTTCAAACACTAAAATTTTATCATACGCCCTAGATTTAGTCAATATTTTAATGCAATCTTTTGCTTTTGACAGCTGGTTTTTTCCTATTGACTAGGACGATATCACCATTAGTGATCAATTTAATCGTCATATCACCAAAATTAATTGTTCCAACTTTCTGGTTATTTTCTTCGACGACTTCTATTTCCTGACAATTGAGAGATGCTGGTAACGAAATTTCTACAAGAGCTTCACTAGCGCGCTTAGATGACTCCAACTCTTCGAATAATTCTCCCTTAGCCTTTTGTCCCGCCTCAGCCATCTGCACCAATTTATCTTTTACTTTCGGATAATGTTTTAAAAAGGTGACAGAATCATTAAATTCATCATCCGAAGAATCTTTAAAATATTCACAAATTCCTTTCATAAAGTAAGATGTTGTTTTTTTATGCCAACGACTTTGAAGATACATCTTATTCTCATCAATACACAATATCGGATTTTTACCACAATATATAAAACGAGCATTAATAGGAATTTTTATTTCTGTATAACCAGATATTTCAAAAAGGTCGCGAATTTCTTTGACAACATTGCTCATTCTTTCGTTAATCGCATCTTTTTCTTCTCGAGAAAACCGTATCATACCACCATCTCCAACTTTTTTAAGTTATTATACTATAATTCATACTAAAGTCAATTTCTTGTATAACTTTCTTCAGCCTAATTTAAATAGTCAAAAAAAGTGATTGCGCAACAATCACTATAATTATATTAGTTATATTTTTCCATCTGTTTCATAATCTGATTAATCTGTTTTTGTGAAGGTTTTCTTCCCATTTGTAACATTAAAGCTTTAATCATTTCTTCATTGATTGGTGGATTCTTCTTTAAATAATCAGTCATTACTTTTTTACATACGAAGAAACCGATGATCGCACCAACAACTAAACCGATAACTAACCACAATATATTTTGCCACATATAATTATCATCTCCTCAAGAGTATTTTACTAAAAATTATATGTTTAGACAAGAGTTTTAATGCGTGATAAGAAGAAATAATCATCATTTTTAAAATCACAGGCGAATAAAAAAGATTTATGATGATTTAATATTTCAAAAAATTCAGTATAACTCTGAATAGTATTAATGATGATATGAGTCTTTTTAATTTTCATAATGCTGACTTCTTCTGAATAGAGATTATTAATGATATGTTCATCCTTAGTCTTCGTATAGCGCATTTTATCTTTTAAATCTAAATAGACTTTGCGATCTAACTCATATTTATTGAGAGGTAAAGCTATCTGTTTAAAAAGTGTTATGCCATAATCTAAATCACTTTTATTCATCTCGTATATTTCTAATAATATATTATAAAGAGCTTGCGGATAATCTTTATAAAGCTCATAGAACTCATCTCTAATACTAAAAATATAATAAATTCGCATTTCCATCACCTATTTTAGTATAGATAATGGGTAACTCAAAAAATGTAGAAAAAAAGAATTAATTTAATAATTCTTCTACTTTTTTACATATATCTTTTTCCGTAAAATGGAATTTGTCTAAAATGTCATTCCGGGCTCCACTACAACCGAATTCATCAATAGTGAATAAATATTCTTGATTCTTGACATATTTATGCCAAGAGTATGAAGAAGAAGCTTCAATGACAAAAGTCTTAGCATTCTCGGGGATAACTTCATCACGATAACTCTTGTCTTGGCGCTCAAACACTTCCATTGACGGCATCGATACGAGACGGATGTCATAGCCTTTACTATCCAATTCTTGTTTTACTCTACTAGCAAGACCGATTTCTTCACCAGTCGCAATGATGACGGCATCGATTCTTTTGCGCTCTTTTTCTAAAACGTAAGCACCACGAGCTGTTGAATTGATATTAGTGAAAGGACTGATTGCTACCTTATTACGACTGAGGACTAAAGCCGCTGGACGACGATTGTCAAAGATAGCTTTGTATGCACCGATGACTTCATTGCTGTCAGCGGGACGATAGACATCGAGATTAGGAATACTTCGCAAAGCAACTAGTTGTTCAACTGGTTGATGCGTTGGTCCATCTTCTCCAACCGTGACTGAATCGTGCGTAAAGACATAGATGACTGGTAAATCCATTAAGGCACTCATACGCATTGCTGGTTTAGCATAATCCGAGAAAGCAAAGAACGTTGACACAAATGGTGTCAATCCCGTTAAGGCAATTCCGTTGGCTATGGCTGCCATAGCGTGTTCACGAACACCAAAATTGATATTGCGTCCAAGCGGTGAACTATTGGCAAAATCACCACTATCATTTATTTTAGCATTGGTCG
This sequence comes from uncultured Bacilli bacterium, assembly GCA_947632345.1. Classification (GTDB taxonomy): domain Bacteria; phylum Bacillota_I; class Bacilli_A; order RF39; family UBA660; genus RUG11788. Next base: position 6,996 of record CANROW010000026.1, read on the forward strand.
ATTTGCTGACATCAGCACTTCCGCCAATTAAGAAAGGAAATCCCTGACTAATCGAATTTATAACTTTACCACTAGCGACCCGTGTTGCCTCATGCATATCACTTGGCATTTCATAAGCAATATCTTTGATTTGCACACTCTTTTTATAGTTCTTGATCAAATCCAATTCTTGTTTTTTATTTTCGTCCAATTTCTGATATTTCTTTTTCCACTCATCATAATATGCCGTACAGCGATCATTAATTCTTTGCTGCATCTCTAAAACCGCTTCAGCACTAGGTTGGAAACTGGCATCGCGTAGCCCAAGCTGTGACTTGATTTGCGCAATATCCTCTTTTGTCAAAGGTGATCCGTGAACTTTGCAATTGCCCTGTTCAAGGGAATACTTGCCAATGACGGTACCAACTTCAATGAGCGTTGGCTTATCTGAACGCTTCGCATTATCAATGGCGATATCAAGATCCGTTGTGTTTTCACCATCATTGACCTTAATATACTCCCATCCTTGAGCTTCAAAGCGCATTTTGATATCTTCATTAAAACTGTTGGTTAAAGCTCCATCCAAAGTTACACCATTTGAATCCATGAGGACGATCAACTTATTCAATCCTAACTTGCCAGCTAGCGAACAAGCTTCATAGCTGACACCTTCCATTAGATCCCCTTCACCACAAAGGACATAAGTATAATAATTGATCAAATTATCGCCAAAATACTTCTCTAAATATTTTTCGCCAATGGCAATTCCCACGGCACTGGCGATTCCTTGACCCAAAGGTCCAGTGGTCACTTCAACGCCTGGCGTAACACCAAACTCAGGATGACCAGGTGTTACCGAACCCATCTTTCGAAATTCTTTTAAATCATCCAATTTGATGGCGTAACCAGCAGAATATAAAGTCGCATATAAAAGACTTGAACCGTGACCAGCTGATAAAACAAAACGATCGCGATTAATCCAGTGATCATCTTGCGGATTAATCATCATATGATTGGTATATAGATCAGCAATAATTGGTGCAGTCCCAAGCGCAATCCCTGGATGCCCACTACCAGCATTATCAATCATATCAATAGCTAAACCGCGAATGTTATCAATTATTTTTTTATCTATTGGATTATTTTCCTTTTTAAATCCTATCATTTAATCACCTGTTCAATATTATAACATAGCTCTTTTTATTTTCGAAATACTTTTTGCAGATGCTTAATGGCATGAGCAACACCATTTTCATCATTACTCTTGGTGACAAAGTCCGCTTTATCTTTTAAATCCTGAAGAGCATTATCCATCGCGATGCAATAACCAACTTCCTCAAACATACCGAGGTCATTGACATGATCCCCAATGGCAATACAATTATCTTTCGAAGTATGCATCAACTCAATAAATCTTTTTATTGCTTCACCTTTGTTGGTCCCCTTTAATGCTACATCATAAAAATAACCTGATTTACTAGCTTTATTTTTTTCTTTTAAAGTCGTTGAGAGATTGACAATTTCTACATCTGAACGCTTTCTTAAATAGCGTCCAACTTCCAACATTTGGTCATAACTAGGACTACCAATGACAACCTGGGTGATGAGTTCATTCCTAATATCACTGATGTCTTCTAATCTATGGACATCCGTGAAATGATTCCTTTTATTTTCATATCGATCAATTTTATTACCATAACGTTTTTGCAAACCATTAAAAATTATAGATAGTCCCATTTTATTACAATATTCATATAAATTTTTCAATAGATCAAAAGGGATTTGTTTACTATATAGAATAGTCTCTTTATCATAGTCATAAATGAGACTACCATTTGATGATATGGCATAACGCCCACAATGTCTTTTTTTTAATATCTCCATCAAAAAGCCATTATATCTTCCTGAACAAAAAACAATTTCAAAATCTTCTTTCTCAATTTCTTTTATCGCCGCAATATTTTCTTCTGATATTTGTCCTTTAGAATCAGCAAGAGTTCCATCAATATCAATAAACATATATTTTTTCATAAACAAACATCCCCCAACAAAAAATAGGCAAAGCCTATTTTAATAATTTAATATTGGTCAAACAATAATTATCACTAATATCAAATGTATATCTATAAGTATTAGCTTGTTGCATATATTGCGTTGAAATAACAGAAGTATCATTAGTAATTAAAGTTTTAAAATTAGGATCTTTATAAACCCCATTTAAATTGATAAAGGCAACTTGGAAGTCTAGGTATACATTATTTTCTTCTTTGGTTGCTGATAAAAATGACTGTTCTGAAATTTCTTTGACATCTTTTGTAGCTGTATAACAACTACCGACATAATTATCTCCTTCTAGAACAAAACGTATATTAGACACATAATCATCTTCATCATAATAACTATAGACAAAATCCTCATATTTAGTAACAGTCGTCTTCAAACGTTCTTCAAGAATTTTAGCCATTGTACTAGTCGGAATAATTATTGATTCACTACATAGTTTTTCTCTATCTTTGACGATATCAGTCAAAGCTTTTTGAAAATCAGTAGTTTTACTAGCTAATAACAATTTATTACTATTGGATGTGGTAGCAATATCGACTGAATCATTTTTAAATAGTGATACCGTATCCTTATCATATAGCTCATAATAATTATAGACTACTTCATCAATAAGACGATTCAACTCAACATTTCCATTGGTAATAGCTCCATCAGGCAATTGGGTTAATGGTAAATCAACGGGATCTACATCTTCTTTATCCTCATCGTTATTTTCGTCTACCTCAGTTTGATCATTATCTTTATCATCCTTTTTAGAACTGCTCTTTGAAGGTGAAAAGAACAACATAATCACCATGATGAATAAAACGATGATAATGATAACTAATAAAATAAATAACTTTTTACGAATATCTATTTTTTCCTCTTCGGTCAAAGGAGCTTTTTCTTCTTCATCGACTGGTTCAAAATCATTGTCAATATTTAAATTGCTGATATCAGCATCTTGCATACTCTTTTTTAAATCAGCACTGTTTTTAGCTGTTGCTTTCCAAGATTTTTCACGATCATCTTTCTGCATTTTTCTAGCCTCCCACTTTTACAATAACATTATAGCATTAAATAGAAAAAGATACAAATTAAATTATTAACTTGAGTATCTTTTTTTCTTACTCTGTTTTTTAGTGTTTTTTAAGTCAATCGGATTGACGTGGATAACAGCTAAATATATCTCTTCTACTTTACTACTGATCTCTTTTTCTAAATCATCAGCAATCTTATGGCTTTCAAAAGTTGTCAAATTACCATCGACAAAAATAGTTAAAGAAATCTGATAACGATAACCTACTGGTGTTGAATTGAAATGATTAATCTTCTTAATTTCCGGATGATTACTAGCAATATCGAGAACTTTTTTCTTAGTCTCATCAGATATTGATTTATCCATTAAAACATCATAACTATCAATGAAGATTTGAATTGAAGTATAGATGATCCAAACAGATATGACAACTCCCACTACTCCATCAAACCAATAAATATTGAAAAGGGTCAAGATGCAAGCAATCAAGTTAAAAAAAGTTAAGATACAATCATTACGATGATCTAAAGAATTAGATTTAATCAATAAATTATTATATTTTTTAGATAGATTATTAGTATAAAAATAAAGAGATAATTTTACTAATATAGTGACAATACAGACAACAATCAACCATTTTGAAAAGCGATAATTATTACCATTAATTAGAGAAACAAAAGAATTAAAAAATATTTTTAAAGCCATTAATCCCATCGCAATACTTATGAGCATCGAATAAATATACTCCGCTTTGCCATGACCGAGATTATGATCATCATCTGATGGTTTACTCGCAATCTTATTGCCAATAAAAGTCATAACGGATGAGAATATGTCACCAGCACTATTAAAAGCATCAGCAATCATCGCTTGACTGTTGGTCACAAGTCCAATTATTCCTTTAATTATTAATAGAAATAGATTGCCGACAATTCCTAAAACACTCGCCACTTTAATACTTTTAAATCTTTCCATAAAGTCAACTCCTCTTTATATCATATTTATTGTTTATCATTTATTTCTTTAATTCTTCTTTTAATCATTAAAACTAGTTCAATTGGTCCTGATATTTTATTGAGAACTAGTAAAGCATCTTGAAATTTAGTTTTTAAAGGAAGAGATTTTTCTAATTCTTCGGCGACTTCCCGATAAGAATAATTAGCAATCGGATTCACACTGATGAAATCTTTAATATAATCCGCAATATCTTTTAGAATATAGACTTTCAAAGGATATTCATCCATCTCCATAACTCCATAATAGGCTCCTACTAAATATTTATATTGATCTTCTAAACTCATATAATCACTCATCTCTAGAAAACCATTTTATCATAATCAATAATCATTTAAAATATTTTATGATAAAACTTGTCCCTTTATTTTTATTAGATTCAACTTTGATCAAACCATTATTGTTATCAATAATACTTTTTGATAATGATAGACCAATGCCAAAACTGTCTTTAGAACTATTTTTACTCTTATAAAAACGTTCAAAGATATGTTTTTGATCTTCGGGACTAATTCCTTCGCCATGATCTTGAATAACGATCTTCGAAAAGACTTTATTCTCTTCATAAGATATATTGATAGTGCTATCAATTGGTGAGTGTTCAACGGCATTTTTTAAAATATTGGTAAGAGCTTCTACTTGCCAAGAAAAGTCGCCAGTTAAAGTGGCTTCGGGAGAACCTGAAACAACAATTTTAATATTTTTTAAATCACATAGTAACGAAACATTTTTAATGCTTTCAGAAACTAATTTTTCAAGCGATAAAACATCGTGATTAAATTTAATGGTATTGGTTTCTAGTCGGGATAATTTAAGTAAAGACGTGACTAAGAAATTGATATTGTTAATCTCCCGTTTCATACTATTTAAGAAATTATTACGAGTAGTCATATCCATATCAGGATTATCTAAAAGATTATCTAAAGATATTAAAATAGTCGTTAGGGGTGTTTTTAATTGATGGGAGATATCTTCTAATGATCTCTTTAATAAGAGTTTATCATTCTTTTCGTGTTCCGCTAGCTCATTTAGCATAATCGTCGTCTTATAAAGCTCATTTTGGAGAACTGATAAATTATCTTCGCGATTATCAGCAATATCCAAATGATAATTGCGATGATTGATTTTATCGATCAATTCCGTTATCTCTCTAATGCGCTTATTGTGCTTGTAAACATAAAGAAAAAATAAAGCGGCACAAACAACTATAAAAGTTACCAATAAGACAAGATTTAACAATAATTTATTGGATAAAAGCGAAACATTTTTTAAAACTAAAGCATTTTTATCTAAATCAATCCCATAATCGCGAAATAAATCGCTATCTTGTAAAGAAGAAGAATTGAGGATTTCCATCATTTCATCAGTTGATAATTCTGGATATTTTTCTTGGATTTTTTCAAAGATCGCAGCTAATTTATAATTAGTATTGCGATTATAATTTTGATAAGTACTGATAAAGTTATAAGTGATTAAAGAAGTAAAGAAAAGACTGATACAAAGGAATAAGAGAAAATATTTTGGCGTATCATTCTTCATCAATGCGATACCCAATTCCTTTCAAAGTAATAATAATATTTGTATCAAGTTTTTCTCTTATTCTTTTGATATAGACAGTGACCGTATTATCATTGACATCATTTCCCGTCCATTCCCAAATCTTTTCAATGATGAAATCGCGGGTGACAACCCGATTGAGATTCGTAAATAACAAGTGCAGAATCTTCAATTCTAAGCTCGATAGATCAATAATGGTATCATCGCGATAGACGACCATTTTATCAAGATCAAATTTGATATTTTGAACTTCAATAATGGTATTTTTCTTCTGTCGCATTAAAACTTTATTGATCCGTGCGAATAGCTCTTTTGTCGAAAAAGGTTTCGTGATGTAGTCTTCAGCTCCTAACTCTAATCCTTCAACGATTGTCTCTTCATCATCGCGAGCAGTCAAAAAAATAGTTGGATAATGTTTATCTTTTAGAAAATCGCGGAAAAGATGGAGCCCACTACCATCAGGAAGCATAATATCTAAGATGACTAGTTCGGGTTTATGTTGAGAAAGAAAGGCTTTAGCTTCGAAAATATTTTTAACGATGGCTAATTCATAATTATTTTGTTTAAAAGAATACTCTAAAGCTTCAGCTAAAGTTGTATTATCTTCAATGAGTAAAATCATAGTCTCACCTCTTTTTTTATTATAACACGACTAAAGGAAGATTTCTCTTCCTTTAAATGTTGTCATTACGAATTGTTTCAATCGTATTTTGGCGATTTATTTTACTTAGTGAATAATGCATGATGATGAATACCAGTAAGAAGACAAAGATGATGACGATGAAGATCGCTGTTAATGGTAGATGATAAGCTATCTCCATCGCGTCATCGACAGCCTTATGGATGAGATAAGATAGAATTACACCAATGACTATGCCATAAACGAGGGATTTCATCGAATAGAAAAGCGTCTCTAGATTGATCATACGATTAAATTCTTTTTTAGTCATACCAATACTCTTGAGCATCGCAAACTCTTTTTGGCGAAGTTCCATATTGGATGTAATGGTATTAAAGATATTGGTAACACCAATTAAGGTGATGACCGTGATGAAGCCATAGAGGAAAATGCTGATTACGATGGCTAGAGCTCTTGTCTCTTCGACATATTTATTGAGGTTAGAGGCAATTATAGTTGGATCCATCGCCGCTATTTTAGCAACTACCGCATCAGCATCATCGGCTTCAAGATAGATAATGCGAGGATATAAGGCCAGTTCAGGAAAATCTTGAGCGTCGACGATGAGACGAGCGTCCGTATAATTCTCTTCTTTGCCATAGGGATTGACATCCGTAACCGCACCTATTTCAAAACGAGCGGGAACATCTTCTTCATCGGAATAACTACCAATGATTGTATCACCCTTCTCATAATTGAAAAGGCGCGTATAAATTCGTTTATCGGAGTCATCCGGCTCATAATAATAGTCATCATTGAGAATCGCTTTTCCCTTGACATCATCATAACGCAAATGGGCTTTTTTGACATATTCTTTAAACGTTTCATGGTCATATATCGAAAGTAAAATTATAAAGTATTTGCGGCAGGAAGATTCATCTTCCTCAGGACAATGAGTATAATATTTAGTTAGATCTTTAGCTTTTGACAAATCTGACATAAAAATAAGACTATTATCACCAGTAGTATAATCAATAAAATGTTTTGAAACACCATCTAAATGAATTATATCATCTAAATACTTTGAACTCTGTTCCTCATTCAAAATGACTTGAATTTTGTAATCATAAGCAATATAAGATTCATCAGTCACAAAGAAGGCCTCCGTAATAAAAGTATTCAAAGCAATGAAGACAAAAATACTGACTGTTAACGAAACGACTGTCGTCCGGTATTTCTTTTTACTCCGTTTGAGATTCTTATAAGCAATATTTCCACCCGTTTTAAAGATTTTCGAAATTAGTTTAGGTACTTTTAATTTCTTTCTTTTGATCTTAATCTCACCACTATTACGGATTTGTTTGATCAAAGACATATGACTAGCTTTAATAGCGGAAGCTAAAGCGGATAGATAAATCGTGACAAAACCTAAGACAATGGATACGATAACGGATATATAAGATACGAAAAAGTAAATTTTTTGACCATTTGCAAAAACGTTGTCAGAGAGAATCCAATTAGTTATGACCACTAATAAATAAGAAGCCAAAAGACCACAGACAATACCAAGCGGGATGGCAATGACACCGAGGATAAATTCTTCGTATAATACACTCTTTCTTATTTGTTTGCGCGTTGCTCCAATACTGCTGAGCATCCCATACATCTTCATTTTTTCCGTCGTAGCAATCGCAAAAGAATTGCGAATACAAAAGACACTAGCTACCAAAATGATGACGAGAACGATACTGACAACGGTTACTAAGGCATTGGCAAAACCAGCATCAAAAGCAAGAACTTCATACCGAAGAAGGTCATCATTGACATTATAGTTAGGTCCGAAGTTCTTACTCTCATACTGCCACTGTCTAACCTTACCATAATCTTTTTCTCCCAAAATATCTAAAATGATTCTTTGGTAGTCATGAGGATTTTTAAAAGCAAGATATAAATCGATCTTATCCGTCAACTGACCACGAGTAAAAATAATCCCTTGGAAGCCATCATGATCATTATTACCAATAATTCCGACAATTGTATAATGATATTGATGACCATTACTAATGATGACATTACCCTCTTCATCAGAAGTAATATCACCAATATTTAGATCCACTTCATCCCCTATTTTATAACCGAATTCGTGCTCAAGTACTTGATTGATGACGATTTCGTTTTTATCTTTAGGAGCGCGACCACTAGTCAAATAATAAGCCCGATCTTCAAGACTAGTATCATCATTCAAGGAATAAACACTCGTCTTGAAAGAGTCTCCTAACTGAGCATTTCCTAGTACATATACTTTTGTAATCTTCGAAATATCCCGATTATGGGATAGTTTCTCAACATCACTTGCTGAAACACTATTGATATTCAAATGATAATAACCATTTTTTCTTATAGAATTTTTAACTAAAGATTTTTGAAAGCTGACACCCATACTAGTAACTGCACAAATGAGAGCTGTTGATAGAAAGATACCAATAATCGTCCCAATTGTTCGCTTTTTATTCATCTTTAGACTTTTAATAGTCAATTTCTTAAGGATATTCATCTTCATATCTCCTTAACAATCTTACCATCTTCAATTTGGATGATGCGATCAGCACATTTAGCAATATCTAAATTATGAGTAATCATGATGATCGTCTGTTTGTATTCACGATTGGATTTCTTTAACAAATCGACAATCTCATCACTAGCTTTTGAATCCAAATTACCAGTTGGTTCATCCGCAAGAACAATAGCGGGATTCGTAATCAATGCTCTTCCTATAGAAGTTCGTTGTTGTTCACCACCAGATAGTTCATTAGGAAGATGACGACGACGATGTTCTAATCCCAATAGCTTGATCAAATCATCTAAATACTTCTTATCAACTTTGCGATTATCCAAATCAAGTGGCAAAGTAATATTTTCTTCAATATTTAAAATCGGAATCAAATTATAGAACTGATAAATAAGTCCCACTTGTCTTCTTCGAAAAATTGCCAACTCATCATCACTAAATTTAAAGATATCTTTACCATCGATAAAAACGTGTCCACTAGTCGGTTTATCAACTCCACCAATCAAATGGAGTAAAGTGCTCTTCCCACTTCCACTCGCACCAACAATCGCTACAAATTCCCCCTTCTCAACTGAAAAAGAAACATTGTCCAACGCAACAACTTTCGTATTGCCCTTTCCATATATTTTAGTCAAATTTTCTACTCTTAAGATTTCCATAGAAGTCCTCCTTTTTTCATATTACCATTATATTAGGATAAAAGTTACAAATAAGTGACAAAAAATAAAAAAAGAACTATTTTCTAAATCATTCCTATAATATATTAGAGGTGTAAAATGAACGAATTATCTTATAGTTCAAAAGTATATCTAAATAATTTTAACCAAATTTTAAATCAAATGGGAACATCTATGTTCTCTCAAGACATAATCAATAATATCACTATCAATTTCATCAGATGTATGATTCCGCATCACGAAGCTGCTATCTATATGTGTCAAAACTTATTACGTTTCACCAATAATAGACGTCTAATAAATCTCGCTAATAATATTATCGATTCACAAAGTAAAGGCATAAGAACGATGGAACAAATCGAAAGAACAATCACTAACTATCAAAGTCCAAATCAACAAGTATATAACTATATGAATAATTATTATCGCATAACTAATACAATGCTCTATGAAATGAAAAATAGTGCCAAAATCGACGATATCAATTTAGACTTCATAACAGAAATGATTCCCCATCACGAAGGAGCCATCAATATGTGCCAAAATGTTTTACAATACAACATCGATCCAAGACTAATAAACCTCGCCCAAAACATCATCAGAGAACAATCAAAAAACATTCAAACTCTTCAAGAAATAAGAAGTACTATTGTCCAAAGATAAAAACAAACCCACAATGAACTAGTCAAGTAAAAGTAGACAGTTTAAAAAAGGCACATTTAAAACCCTGATTCAATCTTGTATTGAATTGGGG
>CANROW010000027.1 GCA_947632345.1 uncultured Bacilli bacterium
ACTCTTGTATTTACTTACCAAAATAGTCATTTCTTCTATTTTTGGATTTAACCGATACCTCCATGTCCAGCATCAACCACAATTCTATAGTCCATAAATATTCCTCCTGAAATATAATATGAAATTATGTTAATATCGTGATAAATTACTAAAATAAATAACATTATACTGAATAACTAAAAAAGTAATGTTTTTTACATTACTTTAAACATAAATACTAATCTTTATTTCATAACTATTTATTAATGTACTTAATCTTCTGATTTATTATTATCCACTTACCACTCTTATATTTTTCTATTTTATTTTTTTTAAAATTAATAAAATATACATTTTTATACTTATATTTGCGTTCATTAAAAAGATTTTCTAGTCTTTTCTTATCATTTAAAGAATCGTTACTTTTTTTAAATTCGATAGCTACTAGATTGTAATTAGCACCTCTTTTATGAACAACTAAATCAATTCTTACTATTTTATCAACTAATCTTTTAACTTGACTTTCATCTCTATTGTATTCAATATCAACTCGATAATCATTATAATCACTCTCTATTTTATTAGCTAAATAATGCGCAAATCTAGATACAATTGTTGTTTCATGTGCTTTCTTATATAGCAAAAACTTGTCATTATTTTCAACTTCTTTCAAAGTAGAAACTATTAATTCATCAATATATTCACTGCTCACAATATCATCTCCATGTTTTAACTCATTGCTACTTAGACATAAGCTTATCTTTTTATTATTTTTCCATTTTACTTAATATTGTATATTCTATTTAATTCATCACAAATAACTTCTTTTTCTCTACTACCATTGGTTTTCAATCTCACTAATGGTATATCATACTTTTTCAAAATTTTATTTTTCATCAAATCTCTATCATACTGTTTAGTACCTTCTTTATGAAATTTATAACCATCTACTTCTATGGCTAGAATTGGCTTTTTATTCATAATACTATAAATTAAGAAGTCAATATGTGTAGCATAATTTGAAACATATTTTTTCTCTTTATCAGTTAATAAAGATCTATCTTTTATTAAGGAACCCATTTGTTGATGAAAAACAAATCCTAAATTATCATATTCCTTTACTATTTCATCAATAAGATAATAAATGAAATTTTCAGAATCATATTTGGAAATACGATTGTGTTTCTTAAAAAAATGTAACCTTTTCAATTCATTCTGTTTATACAATAAATCAAACACCGAATATATTTTACTATCTTCTATTTCCATATTGTTATATTCAGCATAATCGATAAAATCCTTAATATTCTTATTTTTTATTTCATTACCAGTAACTATAAATATTAAATGTTTTTTTGCTCTAGAAATTGCAACATTTAAAATATTTGAATTCGCCACAAAATCAGTAATTTCATCATCAACTGTTGATATTATAATCGTATCTTTTTCTCGTCCTTGAAATTTATGAACGGTACTAACATCAACATCAGGAATATTATTTTTAATTAATGAAACCTGATTATTATATGGTGCAATAATTCCAATATCACTATTATCATCTAATTCTTTAACTATATCTTTTATAATATCTAATTGTCTTTGGTTGGAATTATCACGAGAATGATTTCCTTGATTAGTTTTTATAATTCGTATTACATTTTCTTCTCCTTTATCTTCTGTCATAATAACTAATTGATTATTATAAAATTTCTTACTACAAAAATTAATTATTTTAGGATGACATCGATAATGTTCTTTTAGCAAAGTGATTGGTGCATTAAAAACTATTTTCTTTATACTATTTAAAAAACTATTTAAAGAAAAAGAATATCCAATATCTAATGAATAATTTTTAAATATGGAATCAGCTTGTTTTTTTACTTTATCAGTTATAACATTAGGAAGTTGTTTTTCATCTCCTATTACTACTGAATATTTTGCTGAAGATAAGGCTAAAGTACCTGTTACAACATCAATTTGACTGGCTTCATCCATAATAATATAATCAAACTTAAACTCATCACTAAATGTATTTCGCGATGAATATGTAGTACTTAAAACCACAGGATAATCTTTCACAAAATCAATACTATTTTTTCTTATATCCGCTAATGTATATATTTTTCTTTTCTCACTATATTTATTAAATAAATAATTTTTTAAATATTGCATAGACAATTGTATATATTCCTGCTCATAAATAATATGCTCATCAAGAAAATTTTCTTTATCAGAAATAATGTTTCTTAAATTATCTAATTCCCATTTATATAATTCATTTTTTAAAGTATTAATGATTAAATTCATATCATTTTTATAAAATGAAAATGATCCTATTCTATACAAACACACAAATTTTAATTTATTTAGGAATGATAATCTATTGATACTTTCAATCTCATTAAATAAAGAAGATAATTTACTTTTATTGTTTCTTTTTAAAGCAATTAATTCTATATTTTGATTAGTTATATATTCTTGAAAATATTTATATTCCAATTCTAATTCACTTAATTGTTGTTTCAATATTGCAACATGAGCTTTATTCATATATATATCTTTAACTATCTTATAATAATCATTTATTTTTATTGATAAATCATTCAAATTAAATTCTTTATATTCGTCAAAAGAAGGTATTTTATCATCTTGGTGTTCAATGAAAACATCTTTATTATCTTTTTTTCCTAATAAAGCCTCAAGAAAATCCAAATTGTATTTTTTTAATTTCCCTTCAATATTCTCAATAGCAGCATTATTGTTAGAAACTACCTGGCAATTCATATTACGAATAATAATATTAGCAATAATATTTAATATTGTTTGCGTCTTTCCTGTTCCCGGTGGTCCCTCAATTATACTTGTACTATTACACATAGCATTTTGTACTGCTGTATATTGACTGGAATTACAACCAAATGGGAAAATTAAACAATCCAATTTATCGCCTTTTATAGTTCTTCCATTACATCTTAAATAATTAGCTAATGAAGAATCTAAACTATTAAGTTGAACCTTTAACATTTGTTCAGACAATAATTTTTTACCATTTTCAGTTTCTAATGAAATTACTTTGGATATATCTTTTAAATAATCAATCACTTTACCTGTATTACAATATATCAACAGTTCACCATCTTTGAATAGAGATTTAGAGGTATTATTAAAAGTTACAACATAATATTTAGTATTATTATAATCATAAGAGTAATGAATAATACTTTTAATATTTTTTAATCTTGAACCATTATAAAAAATCATATTATTATTAAAATTAATATTAATACCATTTTTAAGAATCTTAACACGAGAATAATGATATGAATAAAATCTATTACTATTTCTATATTTTATTGTATAAGTATAGTTTCTATCATTAAATTTACAATAAGATAAATTTTCAGCAATTTGCCCATCAATTAATATAACATCCTTTATTACATTCATAAAATCACCATAAATAAAATACACACCTATTATAGTAAAATTAGATGTGTATTTCAATTATTAATATGATTCATTTCTAACATTTACTCGTCAACTCACTTTTTCTTTAATTTCTTGTCGATAAGTAATAAATTCAATAACATCATTAAACATAATAAACATTGATAATGCCATCAGCACCTAACCTCTACCTTCAGCTTTTCTTTCTTGATGAATGATTAAACATTGTTAAGTAGGCAAACAGTTGCCAATACAGCAAAAAATCAACATTTTAACACATTATTACTGTTTTTTCTAATTTTTACAAATATACTTTTGTAATATTATGGCATTAGACAAAGGATTAATATCTAATTCTTTTATTTGATTCTTGTCCTTATTATATTCCTAAGTTGTTACTAACTCAACAATAATATGCTATACTATACACATGAGGTAGGAAAATGAAAAATATTGAATTAGTTATATCAGAGGGAATAAGGAAAGGTAAATGGATTGATATTTCATATATCAACACCCAAAATGAGACAACATATTATTGGATTGCCATTAAAGATATCGATTTAAAGAATAAGGTTTTATTTGTTTCTATGTTTAATGCTCAAAAATCACTTAATAGTCTTGATGCTGTGATTAAAGTTGAAAGTATTCAATCAGCCAAAATACTAGAGTTTACAACTTACGAGACACCAATCGAATTAATTAATAAAATTGAAACTAATCGTGAAGATGCGAAATGGTTAAAGTTCGAATCATTTAATAATAATATTTTACGATATTATTTAAAATGCAATGAATTAGATAACGATCCATACCAAAAAGATACATTTTTAATTAACGGAATTGATAAAGATGTCTTATTAGAAAATAAAGAAATTATCCTAAATGAAGAACAAGAACTCCAAGTCATTAACTATATAAAGAAATATGATGAAAACAAAACTGAAGGCGAAATAAACAACCTCGTTCTATCTTTTCTTTCAATCGATCAAGCTGATAAAAAATACATTGTTCTATATTATGAAATCAGATTTAATCCTGATACCAAGCAACTAACGATTAATGACATACCACGTATCAACCAAAACTTTTTAATCGAAAATAAAAAACATTCTCTCAGTTCATATATCGACATAGATCCAGAAGAGTTTATTGATAACATTACCCAACATATAGACATATATTTAGATGATTACACCAATCTCATCAGAGCCAATTTAAGAGATGGGGAAATAATTAATCAAATGCCTGAATTTATGATTTTACAAAGAAATATAAGTGCTAATTTAGTACCTACTTATAGCGTTATCGAAGAGAAAATGAAAACGGGAACTCTAAGTTTCCCATTGAAAGCTTTTTTTGGTAATACCAATAGATTTGGAGCCAAAAGAAAAGAACCAAACATAGTCATCTATGACAATAAAGTTAATATTGACCAAATGCGTGTTATTTATAATACTATGAAGTACCCTGTCACTTATGTTCAAGGCCCACCTGGTACAGGTAAAACGCAAACTATATTGAACGTCATATTAAGTGGATTTTTCAATTCTAAAACAATGCTCATTTGTTCTTCTAACAATAAACCAATCAATGGTATCTTAGAAAAATTATCATTTTCATATATAAATGAAGATGATGTTCCTTTCCCATATATCAGATTAGGCAATCGCAATGAAGTTGCTAAGTCAACTCTACGAATATTAAAGCTATACGACTTCACTCCTAAAATGGAACCTGATGAAATAAAATTAAACAAAATAAAAGATAAGACCAATGAAGGAAACAAAGACTTATTAAAATATCTAGAAATATATGAAAATAAAAAAGAACTAAAACTTAGAATTGATAGTGCTAAAAAACTTTTTAATTCTATTGAAAACCATTCTAATCACTTATTTCAAAATATTGAAGTTCAATTAAAGAAAATGATTGATGACTACAATAACATGCCAACTGTCTCTAATGAAGATGTCTTAAATCTAGTTACATCCGTTTCAAAAGATAGAGCTTTCAAGCAATATATGTATTTTGAATCAGTTAAATATATTAAAAAATTAAAAATGCCAAAATACCAACCACTAATTGAAATCTGTCGTATCACCGATGAAGGAAAACGCGTCAGCTCCTTTAATAAATGGTGTACTGAAGATGCCAACATAAAATTATTAGAAGCTGTTTTCCCGGTAATAATTACAACCAATATTTCAGCAGCTAGATTAGGAACAGCTAATCATACTTTTGATTTAGTAATTATGGATGAAGCAGGACAATGTAATTGTGCCACCGCATTACTTCCTATCGCCCGAGCTGATCAACTATTACTAGTTGGAGATACTAATCAATTAAAACCGGTCATTGTCTTAGAAAATATAATTAATGAATATTTAAAGGATGAATATGCTATCACCAGTGATTATGATTATAATAAATATTCTATCTTAGACATAATGCGAAAACATGATAATATCTCAAAAGATATAATGCTAACGTATCATTACCGATGTGGTAAAAAGATTATAAATTTTTCAAATAAAAGATTCTATAATGAAAAACTAAATCTGGACTATTTGACCAATGATGGAACCTTATCATTAATAGATGTTAAAAATATGAATTCTAGACTAAGAAATGAAAATTATGAAGAGGCTAAAGCTATAATTGAATACGTTAAACGAAACAACTTAAAAGATGCTGCCATTATTACACCATTTAAAAATCAACAAAATCTAATTAATGCAATGCTTAAAGAAAATGACATAAATGATATATCTTGTGGTACCATCCATCAAGTTCAAGGAGCTGAAAAAAATACTATCATAATATCTGCTTCGATTTCACCTAAGACTAGTAAAAAGACTTTTGATTGGATTAAAAATAATTCTGAAATTACTAATGTCGCCGTCACAAGAGCAAAAAACAATTTAATAGTTGTGTCAGATGTTGAAGCCTTAGAAAAATTATCAACTGACAAAAAAGATGACTTATATAATTTAGTAAAATATGTTTCTTCTAATGGCAATGTCGAAGTACCTCCAAACGAATCCTATACTATTCAAATTGGAAAATCTAATGGAAGTAAAAATGAAGATATCTTCTTTAGAACAATATCTCATTTCTGTAGTGTTAACACTATTTTTCAAGCCAAAAGGAATGTCGGTGTTGCTTCTCTTTTCTCAAATGATCCAATTCTATGTAAATCTAAATTAGAATTTGACGTAGTTCTTTACGAAATTAATAATAATGATCTCATTCCTAGAATAGTTATTGAATTACAAGGTGGAGAACACTTTGGCAACCTAGATAGAGAAAAATGTGATACTAGAAAATCACAGATATGCAAAGAAAAGAATATCATTTTATTAGAAATACCAAACTCATTTGCTAAGTCCTATGAAACAATTAAAGAATTAATATTGTCTAGTTGTGGACAAAAAATCGAACAATTAGAATTATTTTAAAGATCATGTTTATTATTTTGGCTAACAATTAAAAAAACTAATAAAGTTCCCTTCTTTATTAGTTTTTTCTTTGTAAAAATTCGTCTTCTTTAGCTTTTTAATTGTTTTTAAAGTTTTAACTGTTTACCTATATATATAAACCTCGTTTCTCAACACTAAGAAACAAGGTTTATATCTTCTCTTATTTTTTACTTAACAAGCATATCACAAATGAGATTAGTTATCTCAGTAGGGTTATCAATAGGTAATCCCTCAATTAAACGAGCTTGAGCATATAAAACTTTACTATATTTCTTTAATTCTTCTTTATCATTTTTATATAAATCCTGAAGCTTTTGAGCAATTGGATGATGAGAATTAATTTCCAATACCTTTTGAGCATTTATAGATTCATTAGTTGGCATAGCATTGATAGTTTTTTCCATTTCAATTGATATTTCACCAACAGATGATAAACAAACTGGATGATTTTTTAATTTACTTGTAAATTTAACATCCTTGACATCAAGTTCATCTTTCATTAAACTTAATAAATCTTTAGATTTTTCATTTAAAGTCTTAAGTTCTTCTTTTTCTTCTTCAGTATCTAAATCAACATTATCAGAACAAACATTCTTAAAATCTCTATCTTCATATTTAACCATAGCTTTAAAGACAAATTCATCTAAATAGTTAGAACATAAAAGAATATCCTTATCTTTAGTTACTAGAGCTTCTACTTGTGGTAGACTCTTCATTTGATCAATAGAAGATCCACAAGCATAATATATAGATTTTTCTTCTTTATTATTATCAAAATATTCTTTTAGAGTGACTAATTTGTCTTCTTTAGAAGAATAAAACATTAGTAAATCTTGAAGTTTTTCTTTATCCATTCCATAACTATTATATATTCCAGCTTTTATTTGCATTCCAAAAGCTTCCCAGAATTTTAAATAGTCTTCACGACGATCACTCTGCATACTGATCAATTCATTTTTAATATGTTTTTCAATGTTATTAGCAATATTTTTTAATACTCTATTCTGTTGTAACATTTCTCGCGAAATATTTAATGATAAATCAGGTGAATCGACTACTCCTTTAACAAAGCTAAAATAATCAGGAAGCAAATCGGCGCATTTTTCCATGATTAGTACTCCATTAGAGTATAACTGTAATCCTTTTTCAAATTCTTTTGAATAATAGTCAAAGCTAGCATGTGATGGGATATAGATTAAAGAGTTGTATTCAAATGTTCCTTCCGCTTTAGTGTGAATATGACATAAAGGTTGTTCATAATCAAAAAACTTATCAGAATAGAATGTATTATATTCCTCTTCACTTATATCCTTTTTATTACGTTTCCACAATGGTACTAAACTATTAATAGTCTCTAGTTTTGTTTTTTTATCATCAGTTACTTCCATTTTAATTGGATATGTTATATAGTCAGAGTATTTTTTTACTAAACTTCTAAGTTCATAATCTTCTAAATAACGATTATATTCTTCTTCATCTTTAATCGTTAAAATAATATCTGTACCATATTTATCTTTATCTGCTTTTTTAATTGTATAACCTTCAATTCCAGTTGAAGACCAAGAATAAGCCTCTTCACTACCAAAAGCTTTAGATATTACTTCTACTTTAGAAGATACCATAAATGATGAATAAAAACCTACACCAAATTGACCAATGATATCAATATTCTCTTTCTTTTTATTTTGTTCTTTGAAATCAAAGGAACCACTTTTAGCGATTGTTCCTAAATTAGTTTCTAATTCTTCTTTAGTCATACCTATACCATTATCAGATATAGTTAAAGTTCTTGCATCTTTATCAGCTTTAATAACAATAGCAAAATCATCTTTTTTAATATTCATTTTTTTATCAGTTAAAGATTTGTAATGCAGCTTATCAATAGCATCTGATGCATTAGAAATAATTTCTCGTAAAAATATTTCTTTATTCGTATAAATCGAATTAATCATCAATTCCATTAATCTTTTAGACTCTGCTTTAAATTCTTTCATATTATTTTCTCCTTTTTAGCACTCATAATATTCAAGTGCTAAAATAAATTATAGTATGCTCATAATTAATTGTCAATGCAATTTGAAAAAGTTTTAAAAATCCCATAATTTAAAGATAATTTCCAAATAAAAAAGATGAGTTAAGTCTCAGTATCATGACTTCAATTCATCTTTTCAACTATAAACATTTTCTTCACTTTAAATAATAAAATTATATTATTCATCAACCTTAATAACTTTTTGTAACTTTATTGAATGATAAGACCATAATACTAAAAATAAAGCAAAGATTATAATAATTAATTGGGAATTGGTAAAGGCCATTAAAATAAATAGACAATTACTTATAACCCTTGAAATGACCAAAGCCAATTCATTTGTTAACCAATATTCAACTTTATATTCTTTTTTGGTAATTTTATCATTACTTAGATTAGATTGACTGATGCCATTTATCAAGTCCATTACCGTTCTAGCAATGGTTTGAAATAAATTGAATAATATTATTGTTATTACATTACATTTAAAAATCATTAAAAATAGAGAAATAATAGTTAGAGTCATTGAAATCTTAATAGTTAAAGCATAATATTTTTCTTTTATAAATTTGGCAAACAAAATTCCAATAATGCAAGTTATTATGCTAAAAATTGAAGTAAACACACCTAAACTAAAGCTATCTGAAAAAACTTTAATTATATAAATAGTTACTATGTATGAAATTGCTCCTTCAGAATATGTAAGACCATTAAAAAATTCTACTAAATACATCTGTCTATATTTTTCATTATTTATCGTCATCTTTAAAAATTTTCGCATATTTGTCTTTTTTGTTTTTGGTATATTCTCATCCACAAAGATAAAAGACAAAATCATTCTAATGATAACAATCACAAAGACAATAATTAATGACTTGATAAAACCAGTGGCATATATTAAACTTCCAAATATTACGGGAAAGATAATGGATAGGATAGCTTTGGTTGCGGTATAAGTCCCCGTGAATTTAGCCCGTTCAGCGTTAGTAATTCCATCTGATTCTATGGTGTTGTATACAGAATAATAAAATCCTTCTTCTAAACCATACAATAAGCCGATCAAATATATGTAATCAACTACTTTTTCTCTTAACAATATAATGGTAGTAAAATAAATGAGATCAAAGAGAATGCCAATTCGCATTAAATTGGTTCTATTTTTTGTCCTTGCCAAATTGCGATTAAGGAATATGACGAGGAAAATAGTAATAACAGAAACTAATTTATATATTCCAAGAGGCAATATATTTTGATCAGAAACATCTAAAAAATATAACACTAAAAAAATATCTACAAAGTTAGTAATAATACTTTTTAAAACTCGTAATCCAAATAATACGCGATAATTATTCATTTTCATCTTCTTCAACTACTTTCATTATTAAATGGAAAAAGTGATTACTTTTTCCCTATCTATTAATTAACATATTTTATCAAGAGTAATTATATCAAAAAAAATTATTTGTTCCTACCTATAATTAGTAATTAAGTATTAAATTATCAAACAAAAAAGGCTATTGAATAGCCTTCTTTATTAATTATTCTTTATTATCATTATGTTTTCTAATGATGAAGAAGTAAATTGAAGCACAGATTACTATGATACCAATGACTACAATACTTATCATTAACCACTTGAAAGCCGAATTATCTTTTTTGGGTTCCGGATTAGTAACATTTTCTTCAACCTCATCAGTTGCATTTGAACTATTTGATGAATCTTTATCTTCAACATCAGTTTCATCATTTTTATTATTATCATCTTTATTGTTGGTTGTTGAATCTGGTTTTTTGTTATCTGTATTAGTAGTTGTTTGATTTTCTTCTTTATTAGTAGTTTCTTCTTTGGTATTATCTTCTTCTTTATCATCTTCTTTAGGAGTTTCTTCCTCTGGTGGTTGTTCAGTTTGCGTCACTTTGTAGACAAATTCTTTCTTTTCACCTAGTGTAATATGTTCTTGAGCAATCGTTTTTGAGGCCCAGTTATTATCTACTATTTGAAAAGCAGTTTCTGTCAACTTATATGTAACATCTTCTTTAGCTGAAGAATTAAACTCAATTGTTCCCAAATTAAATTCTTTTTTAGAATTTAGAAGATTGTGGGAAGTTCCAACTCCACCAGTTGTAATGCGAATATTTAGTGTATGATTTTTTTCATCATAACTATACTTAGGATTATAACTATTAGCTACTACAGCATCAGCAAACTTAACGTTTGTTACCGATACATCACCAACAACATTAAAAGTAATATCAATACCACCAACAAAACCTTCTTCAAAGTGAATTGTAGTATTTAGTTGTCCATTACTCTTTTCTTCAAAATTGATCACCGTTAGGGCATCGACTGAAGTGATTGAAAGAAATAGTCCTGTTAAGAAAACAACAACAAGTAATATTTTATTTTTCATAACTTCATCCCCCTATTTACTACTAGTAATTTGTGTTTTTGGTAATGCACTATATGCTTTTAAGTTACCAAATGCTTTAGATGTACTAGTTAATCTTTGTCCACCTAAGGTTATAGCGTCATCAACGCGATACAAGTAAGCACGAATGCTGCTTGATTCACTAACCATCTTCGTGTATTCTTCTTCCGTCATCACATATAACCAAGTTCCATCAGCTACTTCGTAAACTGATTTATCAGAGTTAAGTTCAGCGAAGATTAAGAAATATCCACCATAGACTTTTTGCTCGTTAAGAGCATCACCAATTAGAACATTATTGAATGATGGATTACCACGATATGAACCTTGAATGACAACAGAACCTTGTTTAATGATTCCTTCGACATCGCCATTTTCATCCAATTTATCTTTTGGACAACCATCTGTTAGATAACAATAATCACTTTCTAAGATACCAATTGATGGTATACCATCTGTTTCAGTGATATCAACATTATCGCCTGGTGGAGCAATGACATCAATCTCCGCACCAGATAATCCGTTTTTATTATCAACTGATTCAATCTTAATATAAGCAACATTGTTATAAGTCCATAATTGTGATTCACTATCCGTATTTTGTCCCATGAAGTAAATAGTCTCTTCTGGTTTATCAGCAGTCAAATTGAATGTACCAGCTCTAGCAACGATAGACCAATCTTCACCATCACTACTTACATAAATCTTATACTTACCAATCGTATTAGCCGCTAATTGACCATTTTCAACAATAGCGCGATATTTAATACCACTGACAGACATTGCATTATTTAAATTAATTATTACATAAGCATTACCATTATCCGTAACAAGACTTGGTTTGTCAGAAGTTTGATTTAATGTTGTAATCTTCTCTGTTCCTTTAAATCCCGTTGAAGTATTACCATCAATTAAGTTATTTACACGTAATGTTGCTAAGTCTAAATCTTCATTTTCATTATCAACAATTTCACCAGACTCTTTAACGTTAGATGTAATTGTAAATGCATCTTTTTTAACACTTCCGTCGTGCGAAATCTTAACTTCATCCAACGTAACCACATTCATTTTATTGAGCAAGTAATCATAAGCTACTACTTGATAAGTATAGGCGCGATTGTTTTCAGCACCAATATTGTCAGTAAATGTTTTAACATTTCCTTCTACAAAAGCGATAGATTTTCCATTACGAATTATTTCATAACCTAAAATCTTATCAGCTTCAGCACTGACACCAAAGTTGAGTGTAACGCGTTTTTCTTGGCTATCCGCATTTTCAATACTAGCAGTCAAAACATCCTTATTTTGTAGACCATCTTTCTTAGCTAGTACATATCTTCTTGCGGCATCATTTAAATAGTATATAGCACGATCTTCTTTGGCATATCCCAATCCAGCAATTTCTTCTTTTACAGCATCAGTAGCTTTTAATCCCCAAATTTCAAAGAATTCAGTTAAATCTTTTTGAGCAGCCATTGAAGCATAAAGAATTGTCAAATCATCTCTCTTATAATTGTTTGTGTTATTATAACTTCTTGAAATTTTATTTACTTTTGCAAGAATAGAATTTGGATCATCAAAGGTCTTATTTTCGTCATAGGCCAAATGAAGTTGCCAATACATTCCCAATTGGACAAAGACATTTTGAGCTCTTCCTAAAGTATGAGAAGTTACTTTGTCATAAATCTTTTCATAAATATGACTAGTCTCTAAACGTGATAAATCACTATCATTACTCGTTTGAGCAAGTAAAGCATAGATATTATTTGTTACTTCAGCAAAAACGGTATCTTTTTGATTGATTTGATGTCCAACTTCGTGGCTGATTCCCCAACCAAAATATCCTGTTTCACTTTCCGTATTTCTATGGGCTTGAACTAGTCCAGGAATTGAACCATATTCAATTCCAACATGATATCCACCAGCATACATAAATGCTCCATCAAACATTTGCATATAACGAATGTTGATTCTTGCTTTTGGCATTGCATCAGTGGCTACTGTAGTATCTTTTGAGAAACCTTTTTGACGATAGAACAATTCCATCATTTCATCAAAAGCCTCGGTTGATTCAAATAATCTATCAACTCTTTCATCAAGATTTGCCGTTCCAGAATTTAAAGCTTCTTCAACAGCAACACTTGATACAGAGAATAAACCATATTCCGTAACAATTTCAGTTGATCCCAAGACACTATTACGTTTATCAAATGTCAATCCATCTTCACTATACTTACTCTCTAATTTGCTATTATAAGAACTTAATTCTTCAATATATTTTCTGATGGCATCCTTCTTTTCGGCATCAGTTGTAAGTAACGTTGTATCAACCATAGGTATCTTTGTACCACCACTTACCCGCACCTTAATAGGTTGAGCTCCAGGCATAGATGTATAGCGGATATAAACACTTCCACCTTTTTCTTTGTCAGTTGTAATTATTTCAGGAACTTTAATGATATTCAAACCTTTTTGAAGCGTTTGCGAAGTCTTACTCCAAGCATTAGCTTCTGCGTGATATTGGGTGAATACAAGTTGAACATTGGTATTACCTTTAGAACCGACGTATACATTTAATGTTTCACCAGCACGAGCAGCAATACCTAATGGTTGATAATCACTAATAGTCATTGCGAATTTCGTATGTCCATTATAAGAATTAGAAATGTTTGGATTTAAAACGATAACATCATCAAGTTTTTCATCTCTTAAGATTTTTTCAGCATAGTCTAAGTCAGCAAGAACGCTATCGCGATAAGGATTATATTCGCCGTTATCTTTGACATCAGCTCTTGCCCTTAAAACGTCAATATCTTCTTGGCTAACGCCATCAGCAAGTTCAACCCTTAAGTCATCTACAAACAATTTAGCAACATCATCTACTAAAGAATCGTATTTATATAATTTGACTTCAGAAATTTGAACAGACGGTCCGTTATTAGCAACAGTTACACCAAATTGCATAGCATTGGCTTTAACTGGCTCATCTAATTTCATTAAATAATATGTACGACCATTTTCATCTGTGTGAGCTCGCAATGTAGCTTTAACGCTTTGTCTGGTACTATTGTCAAATGTTTCAGTTTCATCTAACCAGTACTTAAGAAGAACGTCTCCATCGTTAACAACAGTCGTTTTAAAAGTGTATTTATAAGCATCAGGAACTGTTAAGACAAATTCATCCATCTCATATCCTTGGTCTAGAACAACGATAGGAACGCGAGCATCTACGGAATAGTGAGTACCAGCGTGCCAAGCGGTTTTTTCCCAATAAGTCATATGGTTATCGTCGACGATAGCGAATTTATTATCGTCAGTCATTTTACCATCAGCATAAATAACATCTTTAATATGATTATTTTTTTCGGCACCATTTACACTTGTGTTAATTAATTTGTATTGTGGAACGATAGTTGCTTCAGCTTTTAGAGTTTTAGCTTTAACAGTAGCAGAATGAGCTCCTTCACCAAGTTTGTTATTACCAGTTACGTAAGCTTCATATTCAACAGCTGCTTCTAATCCCTTTAATGAATAACTTGTACCACTAATATTTCTAATTTCTTCATATTTGTCAGCGCCAACTTTACGGTAATAGATATTATATGATAATGTGTCATCCATATCCTTCCAACTAAAGTCGATACCAGAGAAAGTAGGAGTTGCTTTTACCATATCAGGAGCTGGTGGTTTTCTTGTAGATTGTGGAACAGCCTCAACTTCTTTACTCCATCCACTACGCCATTCTTGGTTGACAGATTGTACTTGAATTTTATAAGTTGCGTAATTCTTTAAATCTTCAATTGTAAAAGTCGTATAAGTAGTTTGAAAAGTTGTATCCATCTTTGGACCAACAATTTTAATTTCATAACCAGTTACATTAGGTACACTATCGAAAGTAACGGTCAATTGCTCACTTACAGAGTTATCAACTTTAATGTTATCTGGTGTATAGAAATTATCTGGTTCTTTCGTTTGAACTTTAACGTTGTTTAAGAATTCGACCTTAGCAATGTCGGCCAAATTATTAGTAGCTGTCTCGGTAATGACAATCGTAACCTTTTTAACAGCAACTTGTTTTCCTAAATCAACTTTAATAGTTCCCGTTGTAACTTCTTCAGTGAATGGATGAACATCAGTATCGCCCTCTTCACCAACATTTTTTTCAATGATAGAACCATCTTCTGTCTCAATGCGCAATTTCATCTTTTCGGGAGCATTTGTTCCAACCGTAATTCTAATTTCGTGCATTGGCACAGTTCCTTTTTCATCTTTACCACTCAAATCGATACCTAATTCAATAGGTTTATCATCAACTTGTTGTAGTCTAACGACTCCTTCATCAGTAAAGAGTGCACTTAAATCGTCGCTTTCTTCACTAAGTACGTTTTCAGGAACATCAAAAGCGACTTTATCACTACTCATAATAGCATTAGTATCTTCTATTTTAGCTTTACCCTTCTTACTCGTAATCATTGAAGTTATATAATTCAAATCGGCAATATCAACAACACCATCTAAGTTTAGATCGTATTCTTCTAATTGATCAGTTCCA
>CANROW010000028.1 GCA_947632345.1 uncultured Bacilli bacterium
CTTGCCAAAAGAGTTGGATTACCATCTAAAACACCAGAAATGGGCGTTAATTCTTTAATAAATGCTATCAATATCATGAATAAAAAATTGGAAATTCCGAAGACTTTAAAAGAATATGGTATTGATGAGCAAGAATTCTTATCGAAAGTAGACTATTTAGCGGATCGGGCCTTTGAAGACCAATGTACTACTTCAAATCCAAGATTGCCTTTAGTCAGTGAATTAAAAGAGTTATTATTAGAAGCATATTATGGCGAGCCTGAGGAAATAGAAATATTATAAAATGGTAGTATATCTAATATTTATCAATGTTCTTGGAATGGTTGTATGTCTTTATGACAAATATTTAGCTAAGAAAAAGAAATATAGAATATCTGAAAAATTATTGTTGAGTATTTGTGCTATTGGTGGTGTATTTGGTTTTTATATATTTAGTAGAATCATTCATCATAAAAATAGAGATAAAAAATTTTTACTATTTATGTATCCTATTTTAATAGCATGGTTATTTATAGGAATATTAATAGTTGTGTAACAAATTGATTAAATGAACTATTGGAGGTAGTTATGGAAGATTTAAGCAGTTATAGTTTAGAGGCTATATATCAAATGATGAAGGAAGGTTCAATATCAATTGATATGTTAGCGCAATATATTGAAAAAGTGGTTCCAGGTATGGGTGATAACGAGCGAGTTAGAGCTTTTTTACAAGTCGCTAATGATTACGTCGATCAAAAGATAAAATCAGCTGGTGTTGAAGAAAATGAGCCTCGTCCACAAGTTGATGAAAATTCAACTATGGAAGCCCCTGAAGTAACTGGTCAACGAGTTGGTGAAAATTTAACTGTTGAGGAACCTGAAAAAAATGATCAACTATTTGTTTCAATTGAACAACCAGAGTTATCAACCGAAGCCCCAATAGCTACGACTGAGGAAGTTGTTGACGATGAGAT
This sequence comes from uncultured Bacilli bacterium, assembly GCA_947632345.1. Taxonomy (GTDB): domain Bacteria; phylum Bacillota_I; class Bacilli_A; order RF39; family UBA660; genus RUG11788. The sequence goes on from CANROW010000028.1 coordinate 954, forward strand.
TAGTAATGCATATAGTGACGCTGGTAAAGCGATTGACCAAACGTATCGGTATTGTCAGTATGCTGGTATGCAAGTGGAGGAGATATCTCTCAATGGGAAAAATGGTCGTGGTCCATATATCAGTTTTGAAATTAATAATGAAAGTAAGCAATTCCTAGATCATTTAATGATGGAGTTCTATCAGAATTCTGCTGATGTATCCTTAGAATTTATGCGTGATATGTCGACGAAGAGTGAAATGTTTACAATTGAAATCGATAATAGTGATAACATGAATCCGGATGATTTTTATATGCACGTTAAAGATACATTTGATCGTATTGCCAATACAGTGCAGACGACACGTCGCGATTTCGATTATGAAAGTAATATGCCCCAAGGGTTAAAAAATATTAAAGATCGTTTTAGAAATGATGATCCAGACATTGGTCAAGATTTTACAATTGGCTATGTTCGAAATGATGGTAAAGATTCATATTACATCGTAGCTGATGACTATAGCAGAGCGGTCGAATATGCTCGCAGCATTGGTTATGATATCAAAAATAGTCAAGGGGTAAACATTTTTGAAATTGCAACTAATGGCAGTGTGACAAATACCAAATTAGAGAATGCTTCAACTGATTTATCGAATGATCGTGATGCACGCGATGTTAAAAATAATGGGGTATCAGATCTTGATATTTATGATTCTCTAAATACCGACCCTAAAGTTGAACTGATTCAAAATTTTATTGAAACGAGTAATGATCCACATTTTATGTGCATTTTGGAAATTGAGATTCCACCTGAAAATACTAATCAACGCGTTGTCAAATTAAAAGATGAAACAGGAGGCAATGAAATTTTGGTTTTCACTGACGGAGATAGTTTTGACCAAAAAATAATGCCTAAAATAATTGATTCATATAGTGAGAATAACAAAGTTTATGATGAAAACATCACTGTCCGAGATGGAAACAGAAATGGCGTTGTCTCTTGCCAAATAGACTCTGAAAATAATACTACGGTTCTCATCAATGGTTATAGTGAAGAAAGTGTACAAAATTTAGTAAATGACATTACAACAAAGGCTAAAAAGAATGAAGAAAGCGCAAATACTTATAATAATACCAGACAAAAAACGATAGGAACATATCCAACTAATAATCAAAATGATGAAAAATCTTCAGCATTTGTATCGATGCCCGTTCTGTTTGCTATTTTAATTTTATTTATTTTAATGATTTCTTTAATAGTTTTTTCGGTATAGGAGTAAGTGAGAGATGAAAAAAAATATTTCTAATGATGCTAATATTGCTAATTTTCGTAGACGTAAATTTCTTCGTTATGGTATAATTATCACCAGTCTAATGACGATTATTTTGGCTTTTCTAAGTTTAACGATCAAATTGAATATTATTTATGCACTAGTTGTTTTTTTAGTATCAGTTGTTCTACAGAGAATGTTTGCCAATACTGAGCTCAAAGTTAGTAAAGAAGTTGAAAAAAAGCGAACAACTACAACTAAAAAAACTACTAAAAATGTAAAAAAAGCTAAGAAATAAAAGTTTTTATTGACTTTTGAGAACATAATGCATATAATTATCAATGTAAATAAAAAAAGGAAAGCGATGTACCTACATCCACCCGATTGCGAATAGCGATGGGTAAAAGGCCATTGATAAATGTATTTATTATATTTATGTTGATTAAATGGGACTAAGTAGGTACAAATACCTACTTTTTATTATTTAATGGAGGTGTTTTTTATAGCAAGCTCAAAAAACAATTTGTTAATAAATGAACAAATTAGAGTTAGTCAAGTTTTAGTTATTGGTCCAAATGGTGAACAAGTAGGTGTTAAATCTACACAAGATGCATTGACACTAGCTAATTATGCAGGTTTAGATTTAGTGTTAATCAATCCTAATGGTAATCCGCCTGTATGTAAGGTAATGGATTACAACAAGTTCAAGTATGAGAAAGCTAAGAAAGAAAAAGAAGCTCTCAAAAAACAAAGAGCTAGTATTTCGGAAACAAAAGAGTTCCGTTTATCACCAACGATTGATATCGGTGATATCGAAACGAAATTGAAAAATGTGACTAAGTACCTTGAAAAGGGTGATAAGATTAAATTATCAATTCGTTTTAAAGGACGTCAAATGGCACATACTGATTTAGGAAAAGATGTTTTAATTAAATTTGCTGCACGATTAGAAAACATTGCGGAAGTTGAACAACCACCAAAACTAGACGGACGTAGTATGACTATGTTATTAGCACCAAAGAAATAAATTAAGGAGGAAAAAATATGCCTAAGTTAAAGACACATAAGGGATTAAAGAAAGTTTTAAATGTAAGAAAAAGTGGAACTGTAACGATTGGTCGCCCAGGTTCACGTCATAATACAGGAAGTAAAAGTCAAAACGTTAATAGAAAGAATAGAAGAGGATCAGTATTATCAAAAGCTGATACGAACAGATTGAAGAATATTATTAAATAATGGTAGGAGGATAAGAAGATGACAAGAGTTAAAAATGGAGTTACAACCAAAGCCCGTCACAAAAAAGTCTTAAAGGCTGCAAAGGGATATTTTGGAAGTAAACATAGACTATATAAAACAGCTAAAGAACAATTGATGCATTCAGGACAATATGCTTTCCGTGATCGCAAACAAAAGAAGAGAGATTTTAGAAAATTATGGATTACGAGAATTAATGCTGCATGTCGTGAAAATGAAATTAGCTATTCAAGATTTATTGAAGGATTGACTAAGGCTGGAGTAGAAGTTAATAGAAAGATGTTGTCAGAAATCGCTATTAATGATCCAAAAGCTTTCAGTGAAATCGTTAAGACAGCTAAAGCTGGATTAGAAGGAAAAGCTAAAAAGAGCGAAGTAGTTGTTAAGAATGAAATAGTTAAAGGAACTAAAAAAGAAGTAAAAGAAGAAAAAGCAGCACCAAAGAAAGAGACAAAGACTGATTTGAGTTCTTTATCAGTAGCTGAGTTAAAAGAGATGGCATCAAAAAAAGGTATTGAAGGTGCATCTAAAATGAAAAAAGCTGAATTATTAGAGGCTTTAAAATAAAAAACATATTAATGGATTGATTTATCTAGTGCCCATTGGGTGGTAAATTTTAGAAATTAATAAGTGTATAACGAAAAGGAGAAAATAAAATGACAGTAGTTTCAATGAATTATTTATTAGAAGCAGGTGTACATTTTGGACACCAAAAGAGAAGATGGAATCCAAAGATGAAAGAATATATCTTTACATCTCGTGATGATATCTATATAATTGATTTACAAAAGACCGTAAAGAAACTTGAAGAAGCTTATGACGCTATGAGAGTTATAGCTGAAAACGAAGGAAAAGTATTATTCGTAGGTACTAAAAAACAAGCTCAAGAAGCAGCTGAAGAGTCTGCTATGAGAACGGGAATGTATTTTGTCAATGAGAGATGGCTAGGAGGAACACTAACTAACTTTAAGACAATTCGTTCAAGAATTAAAAGAATGGAAGATATCGAAAATATGGAAAAAGATGGTATCTTTGATCTTTTACCAAAAAAAGAAGTTATTCAAATTAGAAAAGAATATGATAAATTAAACAAGAACTTAAGAGGAATTAGAGAGATGAAGAAGCTTCCTGATGCTCTAGTTATTGTTGACCCTAAAAAAGAAGAAATAGCTATTAAAGAAGCTAGAATTTTAAATATCCCAGTATTTGGTGTCGTTGACACTAACTGTGATCCTGATATGGTTGATTATGTCATCCCAGGGAATGATGACGCTGTAAGAAGTGTTAAATTAATGATTGGTGTTTTGACAAATGCTATTTGTGAAGTAACTGGTAAAGAAGTAATTGATTACATTACTGAAGATGAAAAAACAGTTAAGAAAGAAACAAAAAAAGATGAAGCAGTTGAAGAAGTAACAGAGACTGAAGTTCAAGGAAAAGTACCAGCTAAGACAGTTGAAGCTAAAGAAGAACCAGTTGCAAAAGATGTTGATTATTCGGCAATGACTTTAAATGAATTAAAAGAAATTGCAAAAGAACAAGGGGTTAAAGGTTATTCTAAAATGAAGAAAGAAGAGTTAATTAATAGTTTACAATAATTATTGATTAATAGGAGGGTATCTATGTTTACTGCAAATGATGTAAAAGCATTGAGAGAAAAAACAGGAGCTGGAATGTTAGATTGTAAAAAAGCTCTTGATGAAACTAAAGGAGATATGGATGCAGCTGTTGACTATTTAAGAGAAAAGGGGATTGCCAAAGCTGCTAAGAAAGAGTCAAGAATTGCTGCGGAAGGATTGACGGAGATATTAGTTGATGGCAATAAAGCTGTTATCGTTGAAGTTAATTCTGAAACAGATTTCGTAGCTAAGAATGAAGAGTTTAAAAACTTTATCAAAGTAGTTAGTGAAACTATTTTAAAGAGTAATGCGAAGACAATGGAGGAAGCCTTAAAACTTCAAACACCTAATGGTACAATTGAAGAATATCTAATTGCCTTAATTGCTAAGATTGGTGAAAAGATCAGTTTTAGAAGATTTGCTAGCGTCGAGAAGAGTGATGACGAGGCTTTCGGTTGCTATTCACACATGGGTGGACGCATCAGTGTTGTAACTGTTGTTCAAGGTGTAAGTGAGGATGTAGCTCGTGATGTAAGTATGCATGTAGCCGCAATGAATCCTGGTTATTTGACAAGAGAAGATGTTCCTGCTGATGTCATTGAACATGAAAAAGCTATTATTAAAGAACAAGCTATTAACGAAGGAAAACCTGCTGATATAGCTGAAAAAATGGTTAATGGACGCATTAATAAATTCTATAAAGAAGTTTGTCTTGTTGAACAAGCCTTCATTAAGGATCCTGATTTAGATGTTGCTACTTTCGTTAAGAATAATGGTGGCGTTATTAAATCAATGGTTCGTTATGAAGTTGGTGAAGGAATTGAAAAAAGACAAGAGAACTTTGCTGATGAAGTAATGAGTCAAATAAATGGTTAGAGTCGTAAGACTCTTTTTCTTTTATATAATTTATGCTACAATGAAATGATGAAAAGGTGATAAAATGTCCAATTGTAAAGGTAAATTAATTATTATATCAGGTCCAGGTGGGGTTGGAAAAAACACGGTAGTCAATGCTTATATCAATAGTCATAGTAATTGTTGTTTTTCTATTTCCTTTACCTCTCGTGAACAGCGCAGTACGGAAAAAGAGGGGAAGGAATACCATTTTGTCACCAAAGAAGACTTTGAAAAAAAGATTAAGGATGGTGAATTCTTAGAATATACCATCTTTATGAATAATTATTATGGAACCCCTAAAACAAATATTATGGAAAAATTGGATGATGAAACAGATGCCTTTTTAATACTAGATATTAAGGGTGCGATGAATGTCAAAAAGATGTATCCCGATGCCATCCTAATTTTTCTCTTACCACCAAATTTAGATATTTTGAAAATGCGCTTACAAAGAAGAGAAAAAGATTTAAATACCCAAGTTATGAATCGCTTAAAGAAAACATCAAATGAGCTCAAAGAGGTTGCTAAATATAATTATGCAATAGTAAATGATGAATTAGAAAAGACGATTGTCGAGATAGAAAAAATTATGATAGCTAATGATTGTCTTTGTGCTAAAAATAAATGATAGTAAAAGAAGAATGATAATTAAATCATTCCTCTTTTTCTTTAGTAATTTCGAAGTAAAAAGTTGTTCCCTTATTCTTTTCTGATAAGACTCCAAAATTATACTTGTGCAATTCTAAAATATTTTTTACTATTGATAATCCTAAACCAGTACCAACCATTTTTCGTTTATATTTTTTATCTACTTTATAATAACGATCCCATATATATTTGATATCTTCTTTATCAATACCTTTTCCTTTATCAATTATTTCTACACGAATATTATCAGGATTATTAATTACTTTTATCGTCACTATTTTCTCGTTTTCTGAATAATTTACAGCGTTACTGATCAAATTATAAATTACTTGTTCAATCTTTTGTTTATCGGCTTTAACAGTGATTACGTCAGCATCTTTAAGCAATTCAAAAGTGAAATTTTCGGTTAGACTAAATATTTTAAAGCGATGGATGATGTCGCTTATGACACTGATTAGATCAAACTTTTCTAATTTTAGAGTATTTATATTCGATTGAATTGATGATAGCTCTAAAATATCAGTAACTAAGAGATTTAAGCGATCGACTTCTTCAATGATAATGTTGAGATTTTCTTCTCTTTTTTTCTTGTTCTTATACGTTATGTCTCTAACCATTTCGGCATAGGCCTTGATCATTGTCAGTGGTGTTTTTAAATCGTGAGAAACGTTAGCAATTAAATCTTTGCGCAATTCATCTGTTTTAGCCAATTCTACTTTAGCATAGTTTAGACTATTAGCTAATTCATTAATTTCCGATATATCACTATTAGGAAATACAACTTTATAATCACCTTGGGCAAAAGCTTTAGCCGATTCATTGAGTGATGTTATGGGTTTAGAGAGACGATTGGATATGAAATAAGCAATGATTGATGATAATAGAATGACGACAACTGTTACTAAAATCAATTGGTTTTTTAGAATGGTTATCGTCGAATCAATGGGATCCAAAACGGTATTTAGAAAGATATATTCACCTGTATCAAGACGTAAACCATATATTAGAAACTTAATATTATTAACGGAATTAAATTTAAAAATAGTAGATTTTTCTTTAGAATTTATAAATGCTTTCTTTTCATTTTTCAGACTTTCAATTTTTTTATAGCTCAAACAATAACGATTCATATTGGTGGAGTAGTACCAGTCAACATCATCAGTCATGACTTCAATACATATTCCTTCATTCATACTGATGTCCTCTAAGACATTCAAAAATTCTTCGCTATTCTCATAATTATTGGATATTTCATTAGCTACGTGCTGAATATTTTGGGTTTTATACCATTCATAATATTTGTTGAGAAATATTACTTGAAAAAGCCATAGGAAAACGACGATCAAAATCGAAAAAATGATTAGATACATCCATATTCTAGCAATTAAGCTTTTACTCTTTAATTTCAAATTTATACCCCATTCCGCGTACTGTTTTAATTAGCTCGCGATATTCTTTACCCAAGTTATTTCTAAGCATTTTGATGTGGGTATCAACCGTGCGATCGTCACCAAAAAAATCATACCCCCAAATTTGATTGAGCAATACTTCGCGTGATACAGCAATATTTTTATTCTTGATAAAATAGGTGAGTAGTTCATACTCTTTAGGAGTCAATTTAATTTCTTCATTTTTGATAGTGACAGTATGTCCCATAAAATCCACAACTAGACTTTTATAAACAAATTTATCTTCAAGATTATTTCGACGGGTAATGGCCTTAATGCGCGCAATCAATTCTTTTGGTGAAAAAGGCTTAGCTAGATAATCGTCAACACCAAGTTCAAATCCAAATAATTTATCATATTCATCATTACGCGCTGATAGAATAATAGTTGGTATCTTTTTAATCTTCTTAATTTCTTTATATGTCGAATAGCCATCCAATTTAGGCATCATAATATCTAGAACGATGACATCTATATCATTATTCTCAACTATATCAATAGCTTGTAAGCCATTTGCAGCCTCATAGACTTGATACTTCTCTAAAGTTGCATATTCTTTAATAACATTTCTGATCAATTCTTCATCATCAACAACTAATACATTCATAAAAACCTCCAATTCTTATTATACATAAATATGTGAATTTTGCGTGAAAAAAAGAATGATTTAATCATTCTCTAAGATCTTTATTTTATTATTGTTTTCTTCAAGAGCTTTGTTCATTTTATCACTATACTCAAGCGCTATGGCGTGTTCACGAGTCAATTCTTTTTCGATTGCTAGAATATTTTTCATCAATTCCTCATACTCAGGTATTTTTCCTTGAAATTCGGCAAAATATTTATCAAAATCATTCTTGATGTAATTTATTTCATCAAAAGCAGTATCAATGGATTGAATAGCTGTTTTTATGTCGTTAGTTCCATTGATAATATCAGTGGCATAATCGGTTACAGTTGTATGCTTAATTTCCTTTTCTTCCGTTTGTGGGGTAAGAGTATGAGCGAGCAAATTGACAGCAGAGGCATACATAGTGGCCTTGAAAACATATCCGAGTGGAGTAGGTGGAATCATTGGAGCAGCAGTCATTAAAATAGTAGCTTGGATGAACTTATTGAGATCAGGAACTATTTTGGTTGTCCGTTCAATTGTTTTGGTAATCTCCACATTATTATCAAGCTTAGCTTTAATGTTTTTAATATAATCAGCAATTTCTATATTGTACTGGCTGACTAATTCATTGATTCCTTCAATGTCAGCATACTGGTCTTGTAACTTTATAAATTCTTCATCACGAATTCCATAATCTTCTATTTTATTGGTTATATTATTTTCAATATCATCTTTTTCTTTATCTATGACAACAATATTATTAATAATATCAATAAAATCTTCTATTTCTTTGATTCCTTTGATTTCCGTAACATGCCCATCAATAGAGCCATTACAATTAATCAAATAATCAGTGATAGATATACCAAGATTTTCGATGTTTTCTAGATCACTGATGGTAATTTGATTATAACTTTTCTCATATTTTCTCTTTATTTCATTAAATCTTTTAATTAATTCTTCTAATTTCTTTTGAATCTTTTCTAATTTATCAACTAAAACCTCATCTTCTTGTTCTCGATTCAATACTTCTAATTGGTATTTTATATCTTGTAGGTCAGCATTATCATTTTGTAATAAACGATCTATGGCTTCAATAATAGCAATTTGAATAATTTCGGGTTTTTCAATCCTATCATTTTCTTTTTCAGCTACTTCAATAGTATTTATTGTCTTTACTTCTTGAAGTTGATCTGGTAAATCCTTAATTTCAGGTGCTTCTATATGAGAAGTTGGTTCGTTACTAGTAATTGGTTTTGAAATAGGGCCAATTTTATTATCAGATTTTTTATCTTCTAAAATAGTATGTTCAAAAGATTCCGGTTTAGCTTTTTTATCATCATCTAATGTAGTATTTTCTTGAGTATAATCCTGTAAATCAGAAAGTGGAGTGGTAGGTGATAGATGCTCCTCTTTAACCTCTGTTTGTTCAATTGGGTGGATTCTTGGATGCCCATCTAGTTGAACATCCGTTTTTTCGGCATTTTCTAACTCTTTTACCTCTTGATTTAAAACAGGTTCTACTGTTTCTTCTTTTAATGGCTTATCAATTAATGGACTTTTTTCAGCATTTTCAACTGGTTTATTTTGAGATTTACCATCTATAAATTCTACATCTTTAATTTGCTCAGGTTGGTGGATTGGCTCTTTAACTGGACTTTTTTCAGCATCTTCAACTGGCTTATTTTGAGACTTATCATCCATAAATTCCGCATCTTTAATTTGTTCATGTTGGTGGATTGGTTCTTTAATTGAACTTTTTTCATCTGGTTCATTGAATTTTAGTTCATGATTTTGTTCCTTTTCTTTCAATCTTTCTTCTTGTTGTGACTGTTGTCTTTTCTTAATTCTTTGTAGAAATAGCCAAGACATTATTCGCTCTCTATTATTCATTTTCTCAACCCCATCTCATCTCATTAATTTTGATTATAAATTTCTCTTTTTAATAAGTCTAGATTATCATTCATAATTTTTACATAATCAGATGAATCATTTCTTTGATCATCATTGATACTATCTAAACGATATAGGAAAAATTTAGTTAAATTGGTAGAGGAAATAAATTTTTCAACACGATCACTGATGTGATCTTCTTCAAAAGCATAAACATATGTAATTGTTCCACTTTTAGCGAGATTTCTCACTTCTTCAAAAGTTCGATCTAATGTATTATCATTTAAAACAATTACTTGAAATCCATATTTTTCTAAAAAGCAAAGTGCTTCATTGGTAACGACAATTGTTGAATCATCACTATTTTCAACAGCTAATTTTATATCAGCATCTAATTCAGATAGTGATATTTTGAGATCTTGGTATTTTTCATCTATTTCTTTAATTAAAATCGCATTAGAAACGTATTCTTCTAAACCTTTTTTAATATTTAAAGCCATCATCAATAAGTTAGAAGGATCAAGCCAAGTCTCTTCAATTCCATTTGTATATTCCATACCAAGTGTTGAGTCAATCAATAATAAATTACTGTTTCTATTGATCAATTCAAGCGCTAAATCACTAGCGTTCTTACCATTATAGATAAATAGATCTTTATCGCTAAAACGATTGTACTGTTTATTGTTAAATTTATATGTATCAATATTTTCACCATCTGGAAAGATATTTTCAATTGTTGCATGTTCACCATATATAGCATTAACTAAATATTCGATTGGGTAGGAAGACGTAATGATTTCAATATCTTCCATACTGTCTCTTTTTACGCAGCCACAAGCGCCAATTAATATAAATGTTAAAGTCATAATGACTAATAATAATTTTTTCATTTTTTAATCTCCTTCTTAGATAACTATGTATTATAACATATATCATTTTACTATTAATTCTATGTTTTTTCAATAATACATACTGAAAAAGCAAAAAGGAATTTATTTTTAGAGAGAGATAATATATAATGATAATGGTGATTTTATGGATGAATTATTTAAGAAACTAGGATTCATTCCTAATGAGAGTCGTCTTTATATGATAGCTTTTTCACATTCTTCTTACGCTAATGAGAATAATTTAAAAGCTGATTATGAGCGTTTAGAATTTTTAGGTGATGCAGTCTTAGAATTGATAAGTAGTGATTATTTGTATAAAAATATGAATATTGAAGAAGGTGATATGACGAAAATGCGAGCTAGTTATGTTTGCGAAAATGCTTGTTATCGCTACGCTAGTGATCTCGGTTTTAGTAAATATATCAAAGTTGGTCATGGTGAAGATAAGGATGGCGGAAGATATAAAAGAGTAATCGTCGCTGATATTTTTGAAGCTTTTATTGGCGCTCTATATCTTGATCAAGGTTTTGAAAAAACTAAAGAGATAGTCACCAAGATAATTGTTCCATATATTGAAGATCCTAATATTATTTTTTTCAGTGATTATAAATCAGCTTTACAAGAGTCTATTCAAACTGAAAAGAGAACTTTAGAATATGTTTTAGTTGATGAGAGTGGACCAGCCCACAACAAACAGTTTACAATAGTTGTCAAAGTAGATGACATTGTTTATGGCAAGGGAACAGCTGGTAGTAAAAAAGAGGCTGAACAGGAAGCTGCTAAAGATGCTTTATCAAAATTAGCTATCAAAAATTAGTTCATTGTAGTGGGTTGACGATTCATAATGCCTATGAATCGTTTTGTTTTGGATTATGAATAGCTTTTTTTAAACATTTGTGTTACAATGATAAAGGTCTAATTTTACTTGTGGTGAAAGGAGAATGAATTTTGAGTAAAATAAAAATATTTAGTCTAGGTGGACTAAATGAAAATGGTAAAAATATGTATGTCGTTGAAGTCGACGAAGATATTTTTGTTTTTGATGCCGGTTTAAAATATGAAAATGATCAAATGTTAGGAATTGATTACATCCTTCCTGACTATACCTATTTAAAAGAGAATGAAAGACGTATTAAGGGATTCTTTTTAACCCATGGACACGAGAGTAATATGGGAGCGATGGCGGATATTTTGGTGGATTTGAAACACGTCAATGTTTATGCCACTAAATATACGATGGAAATATTGAAGAAAGATTTAGAAGATAATAATGTTGAATGCAAAAATTTAAAAGAGATTAGACCACATTCGAAGATTTCTTTCGGTAAAAATTCTATCTTCCCAATTAGTGTCACACATTCTATTCCTGATAGTGTTGCATATGTCTTGTATACTAAAGATGGCGCTATTGTATATACTGGTGACTTTGTCTTTGATTCAACGATGATGGGAAATTATAAGACGGACATTGGTAAATTGGCTTATGTTGGTAAACAAGGAGTTTTATGTTTGATGAGCGAATCGATATATGCTGAACACGATGGACATACTAGTCCTAACAATCGCGTATATGATTTCATAAAAGAAGTTTTGGTTAAGACGAAAGATCGTGTCATTGCCACGATTTCACCAGCTCATATCTATCGTTTACAAGAGTTGTTAAATGCCAGTGTCAAGACGAAGAAGACCGTTATCTTCATGGGAAAAGTTCTTCAGGATTTAGTAAATAAATCAATTGATTTAGGCTATATAAGTTTTGATAAAAAATACATTGGTGATCTTTCTAATTTGAATGATCCTAATGTAGTAGTCATCATAACTGATGAAAAAGAGAAACCATTTATGAATCTTGAAAGAATTATTCGCGGTTTTGACAAGTATATCAAGTTGAAAGAAACTGATACTATTTTTATAACAGAAGCTCCATATGAGGGGATTGAGAAAAGAACAGCTCTCATCATGGACGAGATTGCTAAAGTTGGAGTTACAGCTATCTCATTATCAGCTAAAAAGCATTTGCTTCATCACGCTTCTCGGGAAGATTTGATGTTAATGATTAACCTCATGAGTCCAAAATATTATTTCCCAGTTAGAGGTGAATATCGCCATCAAGTCATGAATGCGGAAGTAGCCGAGACTTTGGGAATTCCTAAAGAAAATATTATCTTGAAGCAAAATGGTGATGTAGCGATTTTTGAAAATGGTGTCTTGAGCGAAGAGACATATCATGTTCCGGTTGACGACATATTGATTGATGGTAAGAGCCAAGGCGATGTCGGTGAATTGGTTTTAAAAGATCGTGAAATGTTAGGGGCAAGTGGTATTGTCATCGTCAGTTGCACTTTGGATAAGCAGACTAAACAGGTTTTGAGTGGACCTGAGATATTGACTAGGGGATTTGTCTATGTCAAAGAAAGTGGCGAATTGATTAAAGAAACCCAAGATTTGTGCTTACAAATCATCCAAGAAAATATTGAGAATGATACTAAGAAGGTCGATTATACCAATATTAAAAATGAAGTTCGTGATCGTTTGGGAAAATATTTTTATAAACAAACCGAGAGTAAACCGATGATTATAACAGTCATTCAAGAAGTTTGAGAAGAGTAACATCTTCTTTTTTTTTAAATATAAATATTGTATTATATTACTAGGTGAAAATATGGATAAGAAGAGAATAATAATTGTCATTGTATTGCTGTTTTTGTTAATATTAGGACCTTTTATTGCTGTTGTTGGGGTAAATAAGGTCACAATTAAAGATAAATCTTTAAAAAGAATAGAGGTGACAGTTTTAGATGTTCGTGTTACCGAACAAGGTTATTCAATCAAAATAGGATATGACTTAGATTCTTATCACGAAAGAAGAATAATTAGTGATCACGAATATCAAAAAGGCCAAAAAATAGATGCTTTTTATTATGAGAAAGATCACGATGACGTGTTGCTAACAAGTAAACGCAACTTAACTTATGCAGAAAAGAGAAATATTTATTGTATCTTTGCACTTGTCATGACAATTTTATTAGTCTTCATGATTTGGAAATATAATTATGAATTGTCAAGTGTTGTGAGACTTTTTTCAAATAAAGTTTCAACTGATGATGCTTTGCATCACGAAGGTCATCATCTGGTCAAAAGGCGTAATGATGAATTTATCACTATTATGGGTAAAATAGTAAAATGCTATCAAAAGAATAACAATCATTATATCGATATAGAATATGTATATGATAATGCTGTTTATGAGTTTACTGTTGCATTGAATAAGAGGGTAACAAATCTAGATATGGTTGGTCATTCAATAGAGGTTTACATCAAAGATAATGCTCCTGAAATAGCTAGAATAGATGAAGAAGAACTTATTAAATTACATAATTAATAGACTTTTTGATACTTAATCTATTCTATTAATAAAAATCTTTTTAATAAAATGTTAAAAACATATTGACTTTTGCATATGTTATTAATATAATGTTAATAACAGAGGATGAAAGAAGGAAAAAATATGAAAAAAGAAATGATTAAGAATTTGAAAGTTTATGAAAAGACCCTTATTG
>CANROW010000029.1 GCA_947632345.1 uncultured Bacilli bacterium
CATTTGCTCTCCATCAAAATCATACTTTACTAATCCATGCTTTCTATAATTGATATGAAGTCCTATATCTTCTTGATCGATATAATTAGGTTTGTCTTTCTTTCCATCTAAATACCCATAGGCAATATTAAAAGTATTCCCGCTATTACAATACGGACAATTAGCTTTTCCCATCTAATTCCTCCAAATCAATCGAGTTTTTAAACAAAAAAGCTTTTAATTCTCGTTTTTCGACATGTGTCTTTGGTCGGGGTAATTATGGGTGAGTTATTAGTATCAAAAAGTGGTTTAGGTTATTTAATAATGTATGGATCTCAGGTATTCAACATTAATCTAACTATTACTTCAGCCTTTATTCTTGGAATACTATCATATTTGATGTACTTTATTATTAATAGTATTGATAATCATATTCAAAAAAAACAGAATTAACACAATTGTGTTGTTCTGTTTTATTTTTGAAGTATGCGATAATATTTATTATTTTTTATCAATTCTTTATGATTTCCTTCACCAACTATTTTTCCTTTATCTAAAACCAAAATTTTATCTGCAATTTTCATCAATCTAGGCTTATGAGTAATAACAATAATGGTATGATCTTTCTTTAAATCTTTTAATACTTTTATAATTTGTCTAGTCGTATTAGGATCTAGAGATGATGTTACTTCATCAAATAGTAATATCTCTGATTTAGATAATAAAGTTCGTGCTAAAGCAATCAATTGTTTTTGTCCACCAGAAATATCAGTAGCATCTTCTTTTAGTAACGTATTATATCCTTTTGGTAATGACATTATAAAATCGTGAATACCGACTCTTTTACAAGCATTTATTTGGTTTCCTTGATTAGAATCGACTAAGTTGAAATTTTCGCGAATACTCATATTGAAAATAAATGGTCTTTGTGTGACTATTGATACATTCGAAGAATATATTTCTTTCGCATAATCATATATATTAATCCCATCAATATATATGACCCCTTTATCCAATTTATATAAGCGCAGTAAAAGTCTAAATATTGTTGATTTACCGCTACCACTCTTTCCAACAATTACCGTCATCGATTTACTATCAATATCAAAACTGACATTGTTTAAAACTAAATTATTTTCATATGTAAATGATACGTTTTGAAAAGTTATATTTCCAAATATATCATCAGTATAATTTTCACCAAAATTTAAAATGTTCTTATTATTATAATTCAAAATATTATATAATCTATCAATTCTGACACTACTATTGCATACATTATTTATCTTTTCAAAGAAACTGGTATTTTCGCTTTCAATTCTTTCAATGTATCTAATTACTAAAATCATCATTCCGATTGTCATATTGCCCTGAGCTATTTCAAAAATAGCAATTAAATAAGTGATAACTTTCGAGATTATAACTAAAGATGGCAAAATGGCTTTATTGATATCCCAATATTTCCTTTTCAAAAAATATTGCTTGGACCAGCCCTTTTCATAGACTTGAAGATTTTCTTTTAATTTATCGTTCATATCAAAAGACTTTATCTCTTTGGTGCCATCCAAAACTTGCGCAAACATTTCAACGATATAATCTTGATATTTTCTTTGACCAGATAAATAGTAATCTTTTTTCTTTTGATATTTGGCAAGACAGTATAAATACAAAAAATTGAAGACAGAAACTATCAAGCCAATATAAATATTTTTTGATAACAAGATGATAATAGCTATTAAAAGGCTCAAGAAATGAGTAATAGCGTCAATCATTTGATCAGCAAAAGAACACATTTCCCAAATATCATTAGAAGTAGTATTTACTAGATAAGATTTAGATAATTTCTTAGTAAAATTTTCATCATATGTCGCTATTTTATCAATGACACTGTCCTGTAGCTTAGTATAAATATGATTGGCATAATTTTTATAAGCAACAAAATTCCAATGATAAATTAAGTTATAGACCAAATAACCTATAGCTAGAAATAAAACGCTTAAAAAGGCATTGTCAAAGTCACCAATCGTCGCATAATCAACGATATCAGCCGCAAATATTGGGAAAAGTAAAACAATGGTACTTCTCAAAAATGCTGACAAGAATAGAAGAAAAAATAATTTTTTATCATTTATCTTTAATTTGAAATATTTCTGACAGATTTTAAAGTATCTAATCATTATCAAACACCCCCAAACTACTTGCGCTTTTTCGAGCTTGTAACCATCTATAATGTTCATTATTTTCAAGTAATTCTTGATGAGTGCCATCACCAACTATTTTTCCGTCGTGCAAAACAAGGATGCGATCTGCCTTTTTCATCAATTCTGGTTTATGCGTAATCATGACAATGGTATGATCTTTCTTCAATTCTTTTAAAATATCATTGATGTGAGAAGCAGTATCAGGATCTAGTGAAGAAGTAATTTCATCAAATAAAAGAATTTCAGCTTTAGACAATAAAGTTCTAGCTAAACTTATCAATTGTTTTTGGCCACCGGAAATATTATTAGCATTTTCTCTCAAAACCGTATTATAGCCTTGAGGTAGAGAAACAATAAAATCGTGAATACCAACTTTTTTACAAGCTTTAATTTGATTATCTATATTTGTATCAACAAAATTTAAATTCTTACGAATGCTCATATTGAAAATAAATGGTTTTTGATTAACGACACTGACATTTGATTTATAAGTATCTTTTGAATAATCAAAAATATTGATTCCGTCTATTAATATTTCCCCTTTATTTGGCTTATATAAGCGCAATAACAAATTGATTATTGATGTTTTGCCTGCTCCACTTTGACCAACAATAGCTGTAATGGTATTGGCTTTGATCGTAAAACTTATTCCTTGAAGTACGTTTTTTAAATTATTTTTAAAATAGACATCTTTAAATTCAATTACTCCATCTATATCATCAATAACTGTATCCCCAAAAACAATATTATCCGTCACTTTGTAATTGAGAATACTATTAACCCTCTCTACAGAAATATTTACTTTACGTATTTCTTGGGTCGAACTGATCAATTTAGTTAAATAGTCTGTAGTCGTCTCAAAATAACCAATTATTAAAACCAAAACATCAACTGTCATTTGACCATTAATCATCAAAAGAAGAATATATACATATATAATTATTTTTACAATGTGCGTAATGCAACGAACATCATTATCACGAAGAGTGATGTAATCACGCTCTTTACTATAATTATAATTATATCTTTTCTGAATTTTGGCTAGATGCTTTTTTATTTTTGGTAACATATCAAAAGTTTTTATTTCTTGGAGACCAGATAGGACCTGTGAAAAAAGGCTACTATAGTGATCTACTTCATGCTTTTCTTTCTTTAAATAGCTGGCGCTTTTACGATCCGCATAATTAGAAAGAATTATGTATAATAAGCAATACAAAAGAAAAATAATTGATATTTTTATATCAAAGAAAGCAACGATGATCCATATAGCACCAACTTGTAAAATTGTCGTTAACAATTCGGAAATTTGATCACACATATCACCAATATCTAAAACATCAGTATTGATAGAATTGACTAGTTTTCCTTTGCTTATACAATTAGTGAAATTGTCATCTACCGATACTAATTTATCTAAAATCCTCGTTTGTAATCCTTGATAACAATAATTCATATTTTTACCATATATCTTACAATTGATGAAATAAAATAATCTATATAATGCATATGATCCAGCCAAAAGACCTAAACTTATATATGCCCATTTCCAATCACCATTCGTAACATATTTAACAATCCAAGCAGCAAATAAAGTTTTTAAAAGAAGAAAGCTCTTATAACTGATAGCGGTAATGATCATTTCGATAAAATAGCTCAATTTAGTTTGGGATATTTTTAAATAGTCTTTAATAAAATGCCAATATTCTTTAATCATAAAAACACCTCCCCAAATTGAGATGTAATCTTGTACATATAATGTTTTGTCAAAATATCAACAACAAACATCTTACAGCCTCCACTACTATTCTAAATCATTATATCATATTTTTTTGACAAAAAAAGAAATAGACTATTTTTCTTCTATTTCTTTGACTTTATTTAGAGAAATTATTAAGTATTTACCTTTATTTTGTTGACTACAAGTTATTAAATATAACATATTTTCATCATTTGATATCAATGATATAGTTCCATTTTTATCAATCTCTTTTATTTCTTTAACTCGATAGCTATACTTTTGATTTTCATAATATAAGAATACTTCATCATTTAATTCAAGCTTGACTAAATCATTAAAAAAAGATTTATGACCATTACCAGAATGGGCAGCAATATAAATATTACCATCTTCATTTGGATACACAGATGGTTGAAGAATAGTCACATTCTTATCAATATTATTATCTTTATCATACTTGTCTAAAAGCCCTTTTTTTAAAGCTATTTTAGGAATTTCTATGATCATTTCATAATTGATTATATTTTTTTCTTCGATAGTTGAATCATCAACTTTATTAGGATTACCAATAATGGTATCTAAGATATAACTGACACTTTTTTCTTCAAGATTTACTTGTTGATTATATTGATAAACATTCAAATGATTTTTAACTGTTATAACAAAAATAAATAAACATATGGTAAAGATAATAGTTCTAAGAATTTTTTCTTTCATATTTAAAATAAATTCCTAAAGTAAGAAATAAGCCAATTATTAATATCGTTTTAAACATATTAGTATGATCACATTCTAGAGTATTAGGTACTAATAAATCATCTAAATAGTATTCCAAAACATCCGGAGTATTTTCATTGATAATGATGTCAAAATCATCTACTTTTGCATAGCCTTCAGTCGTATCAACTTGTCTTACTGTATAAGTCCCAAATGGCAAATCAAGTTCAATGCTTCCAAATTCATCAGTTTTTACTTCTTTATAAACATTATTTTTACTATCTATTATTTGAAAAGTTATTCCCTTTTCTACTTGCCTCTTATCAGAATCAATGACAAAAAATTTATGTAATTTTATTTTTCGTTTAATAACCTTGTTAGTTAGAGAAATCTCAATATTTTTTTCTAAATTATTAATTGTCACCTGATATTCTTGAGGGTCTATTTGATAGCCAAGACCGCTCTTCTTTTCTTTAATTTTATATGTTCCATACTTCAGATTATTAAGAGTACCAGTATTATCTTCACCAATGACAATTTCACCAACCAAAGCATTATCTTCATCAAATATTTCATAGACAGCACCAATTAGTTCAGCATCCCCTTGAGACTCTATATCATTATTGTCATAATCCAATTTAACTATTTTAATTTGACCACTATCAATATGAATTTTAACCTTACTCTCAACACTTGGATAACTTCCAATCGATAAAACATTTTGAAAATATTCGCTTACATAGACAATGGGTAATGATTTATATTGCTTATCTTTTTTAACCA
This sequence comes from uncultured Bacilli bacterium, assembly GCA_947632345.1. Lineage (GTDB taxonomy): Bacteria > Bacillota_I > Bacilli_A > RF39 > UBA660 > RUG11788. The sequence continues at coordinate 5,419 of CANROW010000029.1, forward strand.
ATTCTATCGTTAAATCCTCTCTATTTTTATCACTTTGAACAATTAAATCATTGTCTGATATCTTGACATTTGTACTACTATTGTTAACTAATTCATAATTGCTCAAAACACCATTTTTATCAGTCAAAGTGAGAGATGATGAAATAGACATATCATGACTCGTATTATCAAATGATGGTTTCTTATTATGATTTTTGACTAAAGATTCAAGTTCCGCTATCTCCTCCGTAAATTTAGTGATCTTACTTCCTTTATATGTATCGGTCCAATAAAAAGTAGCGTCTTTATCAATTGTTTCCCAAATCAATATTTGAGTAATTGGATACCACTTACTATCTGTATGATCTTTATATCCATAACCATAATAAGATAATAAACTAATTCTTTCCCAGACATCAGTTGATAAATTCAATAATTTTTCATAGTTATAATCATAACCAGTATAGTCATAATATTCAGCCATACCAACAAATGGTTCGATGCAATAAACGACTTGACCGTCAGAAGTTCTCCTTTTATATTTAGCCTTTCGATACTCGGTATTTCCGTTTTTTACCTTGGCATAATATATTCCATCAATGACATCAGAAATGTAAAATTGATCTGAATAACTATTCGCATAAACATCTAATTTTAATCCCATAAATATAGATAATAATACTATTATTAGTAATATTTTCTTCTTCATAAACCTCCTCTATTACCATTAATAATATAATTACCCATAATTTTTGGTTTTCCTAAAAAAAGATACCTTTAGGTATCTTATTGATTATATATGATCAATTGATGTTGACTTCGTGTACACGCAACATAATATAAATATTTCTCAGATTCTTTATATTTGTTTAATTCATCAGTATAGACAATGACAGAATCAAACTCTAACCCCTTCGCAACGTAAGAAGGAATGACTACCAAATCCTTTTTAAAGCCAACCGAATTAGAATTTAATAGAGATAAACCAGGAATATCTTCGTTTAATAAATTGTAAATGTACTCACTCTCTTCATCAGTCTTGGTAATGATCGCAATACTTTTATTATCTTTCTTTAACATTTCAATATCTTTGATTAATTTTTCCTTTAGCGATACTTTATCTCTAAATAATACAGGCTTATTATTGCTTCTTCTGATGGCTGAAACAAAATTCAAACCTAAAATATTGTTGGTGTATTCAATTATTTCTGGCGATGACCGATATGTCTTTTTCAATTCTAAATAATTAGTACCCGTCTTAAATACATCTTTTAACACTTCTAAACTATCATATTTATAGTAAGGATTAATCGTTTGATTAACATCCCCTAAAATAGTGAAATTAGCTTTCTTAAAAATATTTCTAATTATTATGTATTGTAATTTAGAATAATCTTGAGCTTCATCAATGACTACTTGTTTAATCAATCCACGATAATCAAAACCGCGTAATAATGATTTTAAATAGACGAACAGACAAGCATCTTCATAAGTAATAGTTTTATTGGTTTTGATTAAATCAATTTCTTCTTCAGAAATAGTTCCTTGATAACTATCTTTAAAAAATTTACTGTAGAAGAAATTGGCATATATTTCTTTGAAATCTATTTTAACACTCAACAATTTATTTAATTGTGACCTAATAGTCTTAGCTTTTGTACCACTTCCATTACAATAAATATCGGACAGCTTTTCTGATATCAAAGTAAGTCTTTCCGTCAACAACATCTTACTGTAACGATCTTTTAATAAATTATTTAATTCATCTTTTGTTATTGATATATCTCTATCTTCAATACCATCTGTGAAAGTAATATTATTCAATAGATCACTGACGTAATTATTTATATCTGTTATGACTTGATCACTTTGTTTATAACGCACTAAATCAGGATTTTTTTCTTTATATTTATAAAATCTTTCAATAAAGTTGGTAAAAGATTCAACTTTTTTATATTCGGCCGTGTAAGTCGTTAAAAAGTCATGAAAAGTGGTTTGCATCGTATTATCTTCTCCTAGTTCTGGTAAAACGTTTGATATGTATTCAGAAAAGATTTTATTTGGAGAAAAAATTAAAACATTATTTGAAGTCAAATTTTCTATTTTGTACAAAAGAAAGGCAATTCGATGAAGAGCAACAGACGTTTTTCCACTTCCAGCTATTCCCTGTACAATTAAATTTTTATCCTCAACATTTCTTATAACAGCATTTTGTTCTTGTTGAATCGTATTGACAATATTTTTCATTTTATCACTAGATTCGGAAGCTAAAACCTCTTGTAATAATTCATCATCAATATTTAGATTATTATCAAACACCCGAATAATTTGACCATCTTTTATATTAAATTGGCGTTTATTAAGAATTTTTCCTTCAATAATACCACCTGGTGTTTGGTATTTAGCAGGTCCTACTTCATAATCATAAAACATTGAACAAATAGGAGCACGCCAGTCGTGAACTAGATATATGTCATTTTCTTCATCTTCAACATGGGTTATCCCAATATAAATCTTATTTTGTTCATCACCATTATCAAATGTCATAGCTCCAAAATAAGGATTATCTTGAATACGAAATAATTTTTGTAAATATTTACCTTTATTCTGCATCAGCATAACTTCTGTATCATTGGTGAGAATCATATTTTTCATTTCAGTAGGATCCATATCAGCTCTACTATCCCAAATAAATTTTTGGAACTCTTGGACCTTATCCTCCCGTTCGTAGAGTTCTTGACCCAACTTTGAGATTTTTTCACGGATGACATCAATAGTAACACCTAGATAAATTTTCTCTTGTTGCAATTCTTTTTCACTCAGATTCATAATACCTCCTTAACAAAAAACGAACTAATTTATAAATAAGTTCGTCATTTTTTTATCAAGTTGTAAATTAAACACTGTAATATGAAATATACACTAATTTTTTATTTTTGTCTATAAGTTAATTCTTTAGTTTTATTTTTTTCTTTACTATCGTGATGTTTTATATGTCCCATAGCGGTAAAATTGATACTTCGACTATATTTATTTGCTTCTTTAACGCGGACATTAATCCGATCACCTATATTATATTCACCATTTTCACTACTCAAACAATATCTACTGTGATCAAAAGTCTGGTATGATTTAGGTTCAATATCACTAATTTTAACTTCGCCCTCAACTAAATTATCTAATTGGACATACATTCCCTTTTGATTAATTGATGTAACAATGGCCTCATATTCTTCACCGATGTGATCCATCATATATTCAGCAGCTTTCATATCATTAGCTTCAAATTCAGCTCTTTGAGCTTCTCTTTCTGATTCTGAGTTTTGTAAAGCAATCTGAGCAAGGCGATTATGTAATTCTTTCATATTGACAGAACCTGCCTTCCCTTTTTGGTGCATATTTAATAAGTGATGAACTAATAAATCCGGACATCTTCTTATCGGTGAAGTAAAATGGGTATAATTGGTAAGTGCCAATCCATAGTGTCCAATATTAGTTACGGAATATTCGGCTTTACTCATTCCCTTTTTAACCATATTAGTGAAAACTTCATAACCCCTGTAATTTTTTAGTGATTCCAAAAAATTCTGAATATTAATAGATGACGTAATATCACCCGTAATATTTTCTACTTGCTTATTTGCATGACAAATTTTTTGAATAATACTAGCTAATTTCGTAATGTTAGGAACTGCATGTACCCGGTATATACTAGGTAAATTAGTACTAGATAAATATGTCGCAACGGTTTCGTTAGCCGCTAACATAAAATTTTCAATCAAATTTTCAGCATCGCGTTGTATTTCCTTACCTATTTCATAAGGACGGCCTTTGATGTCAGTCTTAATCTTCATCTCTTGCGAAATAAATTCGATAGCCCCACGCATAAATCTATTTGCATTCATTTTTTTAGATAATTCATTCATCTCTTTTAAAATATCAGCGAATTGTTCATATCCCTCAGGCACTATATCCTCTTCAATGATTTGATTAACCGCCGTATAATTCATTTTTTTGCGTGATCTGATAACACTATCAAAAATCTGACTGCTAATTATATTACCATCTTTGTCTATTTCCATTTCACAAGTCTTAGCTAATCGATCTTCATTAGGATTTAAGGAACATATCCCATTAGATAACTCCCGAGGCAACATTGGTATAACAGAATTGATCATATAAACTGAGGTCCCTCTTTTGATTGCTTCTTCAAATATCGCTGTTCCTGGTTTTACATAATGACTGACATCCGCAATATGAACACCTAATTTATAATTACCATTTGGTAAAATCTCTAAAGATACAGCATCATCTATATCTTTAGTCTCCTCACCATCGATTGTAAATATAACCTTATTACGCAAATCAACTCGATCAGATATATCTTCATTGGAAATATCTCTAGGAATTTCCTTGACCTCATCTTGAACTTCTTTAGGAAAATCACTATCAAATCCGTGGACTGCCGCAATAGTTATTAGATCACTATTTGGATCATCCTTATGACAAATTCTCTTTAGAATGCTACCATTATAAGTACCATTTGAACGTTCTTCTCCAATCTCTATCAATAGACGATCACCTATGAAATAATTTTCTAAATCACTTCGCCGTATATGTAGCTTTAACTCCGCATTATCAGCAACTGGTTTAACGTCTTTTTGACCAATCGATTCTACCACTTCACAAACGATGCTATCTTTTTTGCGAGCAACAACTCTTTCAACTCTTCCTTCCTGACGATTTTTAACTTTTTTCATATCATAGATAATAACTTTATCGCCAGAAAGAGCGCCATTTAAAAAAGATTTAGGTACCAATGTAACATTACCATTCTCGTCATTAAAAATACCCATACCTCTTTTAGTAATTTTAATAACTCCAAATAATCTGTTTAATCCTTTATGCCATATTGAAAACCGATCTTTCTTATTACGAAATATTCGTCCTTCACATTCTAAATTTTCAATCGCTTTTTGCAGATCAACAATATTTACATTCGCACCTAAATCTCTATTTATTTCTTCTAAAGAAAAATTTTTGTTATTTTTTTCTAACAATTCTATTATTCTATATTCTAACTCTTCCATAAAACCCACCTAATAAATATGTAAAAACTATTTTAATGTATCGCTTGATTTAGCGTTAATCACCAGCGATGAGATTTTTCCATTAATGTAATAATAATATCCTGCTGCTGCTATCATCGCCGCGTTATCAGTACAATATTTTATTGCTGGAAAAGTATATTCGATTTTGGCATTTTCACATATATTCGAAAGTGCCTCTCTTATACCACGATTAGCAGCAACACCTCCAGCCGCTATAAAATATTTAATATCTTTATCTTTGATTGCTTTCAAAACCTTTTTACTAATTATCTCGACCACAACGTGCTGAAATGAAGTAGCTAAATCCATTTTATTGACAATATGTCCTTTTTGTTCTTCATTATGATTTAGATTAATCACAGCACTCTTTAAACCACTAAAGCTAAAATTATAAGAATCATCATTTAATGGTAATGGTAAGTTATAACTATTATTGCCGAGATGAGCCATTCGATCAATTTCTGGACCACCGGGATAGGGAATTCCTATCACCCGTGCCACTTTATCATAACATTCACCGACAGCATCATCTAAAGTACCACCTAATTTTTCAAATTTTAAATGTTCTGGCATATAAACCAGTTCAGTATGTCCACCACTTATAACTAGAGCTAATAGAGGAAACTTCATATCTTTTACTAAATTATTTGCATAAATATGTCCAGCTATATGATGAACGGGAATCAACGGTTTTTGATAAATATGTGCAAGTGTTTTGGCTGCTTCAAGACCAATCAACAAGGAACCAATTAAACCAGGTCCATAAGTAACAGCAATCGCGTCAATATCTTCCATTTTCATATTGGCTTCATTCAAACACTCTTCTATGACAATTGTTATATTTTTCACATGTTCGCGACTTGCTATTTCAGGAACAACTCCACCATATTTTTTATGAATATCAATTTGCGATGAGATGACTGTAGCAATTTCTTCATTGCCGTTCTTCACAATTGAGCAACTAGTTTCATCACAGCTACTCTCAATTCCTAGTATGAATACATCTTTCATTTACATCATCTCTTTTTCCATTAAAATTCCGTCTACTCCTTTATAATAACCTTTTCTGACACTTTTTTCAATAAATCCTAACTTTTTATATAAATTTATTGCGGCCAAATTATCTTCTTTAACTTCTAAAGTAATATTTTTTATATTTTTTTCTTTACCTAAATTTACGACATATTGCATTAATTTTAAAGCAATGCCTCTTTTTCTAAATTCTTGTAAGACATATATGTAATATACCTCATATCGATCATAGATATCATTAATATGAATTAACCCCATAACAACACCATTTTCAATGTAAATGTATATTTTAGTGTATGGATTGTTTAACAAATCATTTTCTAGTTGATTTTTTTGTACATAGACATCAGAAAATGTTACTTGTAGTTGCTTTATTAAATCAAGATTGTCAATTTTAACACTCTTTATCATTCAAATTTTCCTCAGCTTCAGTAAGCTTTAAGTAATTAGCATCAATTGTATGTGGATTAATATTTTCTCTCTCTTTAAATTTTAATACAATCGCAAGAATATCAGGATCGTACTTCTTAACATCACCATTTAATTCAATACTATCGTTTGTAATATAAACAAAATTATCAGATAAATTATTTATTGCTGTTTCCAAAACATTCTTTTTTATATATTGATCCTTTAATATACAATTATTTTGTGAATCATAAATTCCAGCAAAGACATAATCGCGTCTAGCATCAAGGATTGGAACATGATAGTCATACTCATCACTAGTTAAAGCCATCGCTTCTAAACTGGAAATCACAGAAATCGGTACTTTCAATGACCATGCATATGTTTTGGCAATCGTTACACCGATTCTACACCCAGTAAATGATCCTGGACCATTAACCAAAATTATTTTATCAACATCATTTGGCGCAATGTTCTTTTCTTCCATCATATCTATGATTGTAGACAAGGCCATCGTTGACAAATCGTGATCAAATTTTATCTTTCGTTCAGAAAGTAATTTATCATTTTCAACAAGGCCTGTATATAAGTAACTAGAACAAGTATCTATGTATAAATACTTCATAGTACAGCTCCGCAGATCTCTTCATATTTCTTTCCGTGAGGTATGAACTTAAGAACTCTCGAATTTTCATCAATAACCTTAAATTTAATATCCAAACGTTCCTCAGGTAAATAATCAGGAATGGTATCAGCCCACTCAATAATGACAACACCACCTTTGTCAAAGTATTCCTCAATACCGATGCCATCAGCCTTTCCATCTAGACGATATACGTCCATATGGTATAAAGGTAACTCACCATTAGGATATTCCTTAATAATATTAAAGGTTGGGGACGTTATATTTTCCTCAATTCCTAAAGCTTGAGCAAATCCCTTAGTAAAAATAGTTTTACCGCTACCGAGATCACCCTCTAAACAAATAACCATATTAGGAAATTTTTCAGATTCAATATTTTGGGCTATTTGAATTGTCTCTTGCTCACTATAAGTTGTAATTTTCTCCATCATATATATCACCTATTTAATTATAGCAAAACAAAACAAATAAAAACAACTATGTTATATCAGATTTGACATATAATTACACAAACAAAAAAATCCACAGTAAATGTGGAAAAAAAAGCAAAAAAAAATTATTGGCAACGACCTATTTTCGCATAAACTATCGTCGGCACTTGAGAGCTTAACTTCTGTGTTCGGGATGGGAACAGGTGTACCCTCTCAGTCATAATCACCAATAAAATATAGAGAAATAATTCTCTGAAAACTTAGATAATGTGTCGATCCAATCAAATTAACAATTATGATTAAATCCTCGATCTATTAGTACTGGTCAACTCAACATATCACTATGCTTCCATAT
>CANROW010000030.1 GCA_947632345.1 uncultured Bacilli bacterium
ACTAAATTTTCAGTTCTCTACATAGTTCATTTATCATTAGTTTTTGGTTTCACCAACACTTCTTGACATTGAACCTTTATCTTTTAATATCGAGAATGACTGGTAAAATAATCGGTTTTCTACCGGTAGTTTCATAAATGAATGGAAATAAATCTGATGTTATTTGATTTTTAATGTCGTTAAAAGTAGCTGATTTATCCTTTAACTTATTTGTTACGGAATTAGAAGCAATCGTTTCAATCTTTTTAATTAGTTCTTCGTTTTCATTGATTAAGACAAAACCTCTAGTCGTAATATTTGGTTTAATTAATAATTCTCTTTTTTTCATGTCAACATTGGTTATGACAACTAATATTCCATCGCTAGCCATTATTTTGCGATCGCGTAATACGGCCCCATTTATTTCTCCGAGGCGATTACCATCAACATAGATATCATTGGCAATGACCGAGCTTGATTTGGTTATGACGTGGTTTACAAGTGATAGAGTATTACCATTTTGAAGAACAAAGGTATTTTCTTTAGGAATACCACACTCGATACCAATATTGGCGTGATTTTTCAACATGCGATAATCACCGTGAAAAGGCATTAAATATTTTGGTTTGATGAGTCTTATCATCAATTTCAACTCTTCCATATTGGCGTGACCAGATGTATGAATATCGGATAGAGAAGTGCTGGTAAAGACCTTTACTCCTTGTAAATAAAGTTTATTAATCGTTCGACCAATCGCTTGAGCATTACCAGGAATTGGTGAAGAAGAGAAGATAACAATATCATCAGGACGTAATTTAATTTGTTTATGAGTACCATTCGCAATCCGTGATAGAGCCGCTAGTGGTTCTCCCTGAGATCCAGTACAAAGAATAGTTACCTCACTAGGTTTTAAAGTATTAGCTTCTTCAGGAGTAATGATAATATCCTTGTGATCAATATAGCCACCCCTTAATGATATCTCAATATTATTTTCCATGCTGCGCCCAAAAACGCAAATTTTACGATTGTGTTCGTAACAAGTTTCAACAATATGTTTTAAACGATAGATGTTAGAAGCAAAAGTTGCGATAATAATGCGGCGATTTAGATATTTATCAAATATATCATTGAGAGCATTATCTACTTTTCGTTCACTGATGCTGAATCCTTCATTTAAAGCATTAGTTGAATCGCTAATTAATAAATCAACACCATCTTCACCAATTCTAGCCATTTTGTGTAAATCAGCCATTGGACCGATTGGCGTCAAATCAAATTTAAAGTCACCAGTAGTAACAATTGTACCATTAGGTGTCTTGACAACAATACCATGAGAATCTGGTATTGAATGGGTCGTTTTAAAGAATTCGACCTGAATGTTTTTGAATTTTAAGATTGTTTGGTCGTCATATGTGTATAAATTGTCATATCTGATATTTCTATCCTCAAATTTTAAGGCAATGAGCTCTTTAGCTTGGTTGGCAGCATAAATCGCAGGTATTTCAACATTTTGAACTAAGAATGGAATACCACCGATATGATCCTCATGACCGTGAGTTATAATCAAAGCTTTAATTTTATCTTGATTTTGTTTTAGAAATGTAAAATCTGGTAAAATATAATCTATTCCGAGAAGACCGCCTTCTGGAAAACAAATTCCCGCATCAATAATAACAATTTCATCACCATGCATTACACAATACATGTTTTTTCCGACTTCACCCAAACCTCCTAAAACGATAATTTTAGTTTCAATTTGGTTATTATTCATAAAAACTCCTTTCCATATCTAAAAGAACTAACACGTGAATTATACTATGAAAATGAATATTTGTCCATAATTTGCCAGAAAAAAAGATTAACTTGTGTTAACCTTTTCATTTTATTTTGGTATTTAAATTCTGTCATTATTATTTTTTTCTAGTTGTTTATCGTTTTTATTTTTGTCAGTCGATTCTTCATCTTCTTTATCAGTAGTAGAACTTTTGGGTTTGACGACAATTTCCAGTGTTATCTTTTTATCGCTGCACAAATCGAGGCGTTTCTTTTCGTGATAACTCTGGGAAATGATTTTTCCTTCCTCGTATTTAGTACTTTCAACCTCTTTATAAACGATGGTAAAATCATTTTTTAAGGCCCAGGCATCAGCTTCAACTTTGCTGTAACTGGTAAAATTAGGTAGTAAATTGTAAAGTTTTGTTCCGGATTTTGGATAACGACCAATTGTATTTGAAGAATAGGTATTTTCAATAGAGTAGGCAAAAGTCTTAGTTGTTTCAGATTTGACAAGACCTAGATTTTCTTTCATAGCTTTGATGATCAATTCTTTGCTTTCACCGTTTGGAATGTAATTATAAAGGACTAAATTAGATCTTTCGTCGTAGATCATTTGATCAGCTCCAGCGAGGTAAAGCTTTTTAATAGTAACTAAGTCATCACTGTTATTATGAGAACTTAGCATGATATCTTTTGCGATATTATAAAACGATAGAATATTTCCCCGGGACATATTTGTGTCCATATTATTAGAAATAGTATCTAAAATATCATAAACTGTAGAAATTTTATCGATTTTCTTAGCAGCATTAACTAAGCCTTTGACAACTAATTGTTGATTTTGACCTCTAACAAAATCATTTCTCGTTCCTTGCAGATACTTACTTCCACATTTTTTGTGATTTTTGGTATCTTTTTTGCGGTTACGTGAGAGAGCAAGAGCTTGTTCGCCATTTAAATGTTGTAAGCCTTTCTCAATATATACTGTATTATTTCCCCATCGTCTTAAGCTGTCTTGTTCACAAAGAGCAAAGGGAACATCAACATCAATTCCACCTAAGGCATCGACTAAATCGACTAATCCAGTGAAATTAATTTTAGCATAATAATCAATATCTATACCAAAAAAGTTTTGAATCGTATCAATGACACATTTAGTACCACGACTAGCCGCATGAGTTATTTTATTTTCTGTATTGTTTGGAAAACAACTGATTGGTACATAGGTATCACGAGGAATACTGAGCATAGTGGCCGTTAAAGTTTTGGGATTAAATGTGACTAATATCATCGCATCACCATTGAATGAATCCGCATTCTTGATGCCATCAGTTTTAGAATCTAGTCCGAGAAGAAGAATAGTAAATGGTTCTGAGATATCTTTAGAGCTGCCCAGTAATCCCATTTCCTGTTTTGTTTCTTCTTTTGTCAAAGAAGTAAGTATTTTAGTATCGTCTTCCAATGTTTCATATTCTTCCATTTGTCCATAAATACTGACGTAATTAGTTGGTAAGAATACATACATAACCGTACCATTATATAGATCTCTAATCATACTTTGATAATCTTCATATTCTATTATTTCGTTATCTTTATCCAAAGAATATTTATCAATTATTTCCCGGGGGATAATGTAAGATTCTGTATCTTCCGCATTATTACCAATCGCAATCTTAGCTCCTCGTATCTCTTCAACTTTATCAAGCTCATTATCTTTTAAAGTTACTAAGGAAGAAGAAGTAGTGATATATTTTTTATTCATATTTCCTAAGATTCCTGAAATAATATTTATGTTGTAGCCAATGACAAAATAGGCAATTATTAAAAGTAATAAACAAAATCTTTTAATAACTTTTTTCATATTTTTTTTCTTTTTCTTCCGAAAGAGATTAAGAATTAATAAAAAATCAAATAAACATATAATGCCAATCAAAACATATCGCAATATTTTTTCAATTGGACCTAATAAAAGAAGGTTATAGATTAAGTAAATACTACTAAAAATAGATAGTACTATAAAAATAATATCGATGATAATAGAATGCTTTTTTTTCTTTTTGGTTTTAGTCAGTATTTCTTTTTCGTGAGACCGCATGTTACCTCCTATTCAGTTTCATTTTTTTTCTTCTTTTTATCCTTAGCTTCTTTCTTGGCTTTTTTCTTTACTTCTTTTTGTTTCTTTTTTATTTCTTCGCTTGATGCAAATAATTCGTTTATAGAATCAATAATATCGTTAGTTTCTGATGGTGTAGAATTATTAATGCGATTTAATTCTTCCTCAGTCTCTTTTATCAATTTATCTTTTTCCTGATCACTTATTTTAGTATCTTGTTCTTCAGCCTTTTCAATATTTTCGTTAACATCTTTGACATTTTCTTCTGTATCCAAATCATCTATTTCATTATCAGTAGCTTGATCAATAGGTTCTTCAACTATTCCTTCAGCAATCATATTATCATCAGTATTTTTATCCATTCTGATCTTTTTACTTCTTTTACCTTTAATTATTAAGTTGATAAAGATGATGATGTATGTTAATAAAATGAATCCTAGAAGACCAATAATTATATATTGATATATTTTGATATCATCATCATTTGTTGGGATGATAACTTCTTCCTCTTCATCAAAAGAGCACTTTTGAATAGTTTTTTCATCGCTGTCATATCGATATAAGTTTTCATGACCATTTTCTAGATTAACACCATAAAAGTAATAGTAATCATCATCTTTAATAGTATATCCAGTTACTGGATTATCATTAATAGAAATTTCTTTTTTGCCATCAGTACCATTTACTTCTTTATCAACGATGTAAATAGTTAGTGAAGCAAATGTGTTTTGTAAATATTTTTTATAAGTATTAGTGGTTTCATCAAAAATATATAATTTGATATTTCCTTCGCCATCTTTGAGACCGACTAAAGTAATTTTAGCAGTTTCATTTGTAAAGGCTGGTACTTCTTGTTCATCAATGGTAGTTACGGTTGGTTGAAAATCACTACTAGGAGCTTCTAATAGTTTGGCCTTACGAACAACGTTATATTCAACATCATCAACGGTTACAACAATTGGTGATAATTCTTCAACAACGGCAGTAATAGTATAAGTCTTAGTAGAACCGTTTTGTGCGGTTACAACGATTTTAATAGTATTTGATCCATCCTCAACGGCATGATTACCAAGTCCTGAGACACTGGCAGTAGCATCAGCTTTTTTACCAGTTACATTTATTGACTCAGTATTAGGTGGTAAATTAACGGTATATGATGTCACACTAGATGAAAAATTAGGAGATAGAGAAGCGCCGTCAACACCTAAACTTGATAAGTTGTTATTTTTTGAATAACTGTTTTCTAACTGTTGTTGCGTTATGATGTTAACGCTTTTGGATTGGGAAGGAAATGAGATTTCTTCATCTTTTTCACCCCATGTTGATCCAACCGCATTAAAAGTAAATTTAGCATTTCCTGATTTTTTAGCTTTGAAAGTATAAGTATATGTTTGGGAAGAAGTTGAAGAATTAAAAGTAGGTGCTCCTGAAGTTGATCCACTTACTAGTGATAACATTGATGAGTCATAATCGACATTGTATTGTAGAGCGACCATTCCGGCTGCATAATTAACCTTAACTGTAAATGTTACGGAATTACCAACGACTATTTGTGATTTGTTAGCAGATATTGAAATTGTTCCTGATGCAGCGTCAACTTTATTATTGATTGGTAATAAGATAATTGAAATAAATGCGACAAAAAGCGCTAAAAATTTTTTTGATTTTCCCATTTTTATCCTCCTAAGATTGTGAAATATTGCTTATTTTCAAGAGATGTTTTTGAACCTTACCTAAATCGACAACGGTAATTGATCCATTTTTATCAGTGTCGGCAGCTTTGGCATAAGCTCCTGATAGAGTACTTGTCTTTAATAGATGTTTTTGGAGTTTTCCTAGATCGACGACAGTAATCTCACCATCACCATTTAAGTCACCATAGATGACTATGGCATAAGTTTTTGATAAACCTTTTACATTAATTATTATTTTATCGCCAGTGACAATTGAACCACTTGTCTTAGTTTTATTATTGCTATCTGTTAAATTGATACTGGCATATGGATTAGCTTTTTGAAGTTTACTAATGATTCCTTCAACCGTTGAACCGAGTGATAAGTTATAAAGATATGTGTTATCACTGATCTTGTATCCAGCTGAAATGACTGTTTCATCCGCTGTTAAAACCTCAGCATCTTCATTCCCTTCATTTTCATCCTCTTTATCACCAGTTACTTCTGGTAATTTGATGACTTTTACTGTGTAAGTTCTCGTATTACCATTTTGCGCAGTTACAACAATATTGATGTTAGTTGTTTCACCTGTCAAATTAACTTTTCCATTTCCATTAACTTTGGCATTAGAATTAACTGTTGCTGTTTTGATATCGACATTAGTTGCACTGAAAGGAACATAAACCGTATAACTCGTATTGCTTCCATCAAAATTAGTTACACTTGCACCATTTACTTCGAGTTGTTTTAAGTAATTGTTTGGGTTACCTTGATTTGGTAGGCTAGTTGAATTCGGTATACCTTCATAAATAGGAATATCGAAGACATATGGATATTCAATTAAGCCCATATTGTTATAAGTGTTTTTGGTTGTTGTAGCCGTTGAAGCCGCATAGCGGACATCAGTAGCATATTGGTGGTATATTGCTTTAGTGGCTTTAATAGATGTATTCCATTTTTGAAAATAAGTCGTATCTTGAAAAGCATTGATGTAACCATTAACAATCCATCCAGCTCCTTCAACAATAGCTTTTTCTTTTGTATCCCAACCTTTGTTATAAGCATATCGTATTCCATCACAAACACCTTTATTAGCACCAATCGCATAGAAGTTATAAAGAGTTTTAGTTACTTTGTTTCCTTTATCGTCTTTGACTCCACAATAAGTAGCTCCTGTTCCATCAGTAGCAACGCCACCATTTAATCCAACCTCTTGTCGCGATTTAGCCGCTAGGTAAACAGGTGAGACATTATATGTGTCAGCGGCTTTCATAAAGTAAGGAATTAAATCGCTGAAAGTAGCAGTAGGAATAATATTTTTTACGACATCACTTGTATGAAAACTTGGATTATATGTCAATTTCTCAAACATAAATATTCCTGATTCATTTAAAAAGTTTCGTGGATCCATATAATATTCGATTGTTTGGACATTGGCTTGATACCAAGTAGAACCTTCCATAACCTTAAATTTGTCTGTTTCCCAGTTGTAATAAGCATCATCTGTTGATAAATATCCTTGAGAAGAAGTACTAGTAGATTGATAATAACTGCGGCCAGAAACATTTTGATTTTTAATTGCGTCAGACCAATTGTATTTAGTTTTTACTGCGACAAAGACCCAACTCGGATGGGTTTTATGCAATTTCCTCAAGTATACTTTATAAGTCTCGGGGAAGTTTTGAGAAGTTAAATAAGCCTCAAATTCTTCATCAGTCATTTTAGCCATATCAGAAGTTGGAGGAGTGGTAGTTCCTTCCGATACTTCGATGTGATCTAAAAAGTTATTACAAGCATAGCCAGTATTTCCATTATAAGAAATCTTACTCCAATCACTACCAACGCAACCATATTCACTTGCGACATGCTGTTCGATAACGGTGACAGTCGTTCCCTTAGGAATTGTTTCTATTTCATTGCTTTTACTTGTATTAGGTCCAGATCGAAGTACAACATTGGCAGTTGTCAATGCAAGTGTTGAAGCACTTACTGGTATATAGTTTAAAAAAATTATTGTCGCAAATATTAGCGTGAATAAAGAATTTATCATTCTTTTTTTCTTCATGACGTCATCCCCTTTTGATAATAATTCATTTTCATTTACTATATATATTATATATTATGGGAAATACAAAGTCTAATGGTAGATCGATAATATCACGTCACTTTCACATAATGGACATTTTTTGACATTTTTTAACCTAAATAGAGATAGAAGTTTTGATAATTAAGGCATTTATGCGGAAATAAGTCTGATAAAATCGTCAAGATGTCTTTATAATTTTAAGCTTGTGTAGTATAATAAATTTGTTTATTTTGTATGGATGCGAGTGATAATATGAAAAAATTTATATACAATATGCAAAAATATTGGAATTATTCTGTCTATGCTGCGAAGGCTGAACTAAAAGCTGAAGTTGCTAATTCATACTTGAATTGGTTGTGGTGGATATTAGATCCAATCGCCTTTATGATAACGTATACCGTCATGGTTGAAGTTGTCTTTGGCACTAGTGAACCATATTTTCCAGTTTTTGTTTTTATCGGGCTTACTTGTTGGAATTATTTTAATACGTGTATCAGCGGCAGCGTCAAATTAGTCAGTGCTAATAAGGCCATTGTCACGAAAGTCTATGTTCCTAAATATATTTTACTCTTAGTAAAAAGTTTAAAAAACTTATTTAAGATGATGATTTCGTGGGCTTTGGTAATCGTTTTGATGTTATTTTTTAAAGTACCTTTTCACTGGACAATCTTGTATTGGTTCTTAATCATACCAGTTCTATTCGTAGTAACTTTTGGCATTTCAACAATATTGTTACATTTTGGTATCTTTGTTGAAGATTTATTTAATGTCACGAATATTGTATTGAAATTGGTATTCTATCTTTCAGGAGTATTTTATTCGATTGGTAAGAGAATCAAAGGCCCTGTTAAAGTGCTTTTATTAAAATGTAATCCAATTGCTTTTTTGATGGATCAGTCAAGAAATATCTTATTGTATGGAAAAGCCCCAAGTTTTCGTTGGTTAATACTTTGGTTTATAGTTGGGTGTTTATTATCTTGGATAGGAGTAACTGTCATTCATAAATATGAAAATAGTTATGCAAAGGTGATATAATATGAAGCGTAAAAAAGAAGAAAAAAAAGAAATAGCTATCACAGTCAAAGACTTACATATTAGATATCGGAGCTTAAAAAAATTTTCCATTAAAAAATCTTTTCTAAAATTAAAAACGAATAAAATGGAAATATTTGAGGCCTTAAAAGGAGTTTCTTTTGAAGTTGAAAAAGGGAAAATTCTTGGTATTGTAGGTAAAAATGGTAGTGGAAAAAGTACTTTGTTGAGAAGTATTGCAGGAATTTTTTCACCAGATAAAGGAAAGATAGATCTTCATGGTAATACGATTTCGCTCTTGAGTATTGGTGTTGGTTTTCAACCGGCTCTTACGGGATATGAGAATATCTTTTTATCAGGAATGTTATTGGGATTTAGTGAAGAACAAATTCGGGCTAAGCTGAATGATATCATTGATTTTTCGGAACTTGGCGATTTTATATATAGTCCAGTTAAGACTTATTCAAGTGGTATGTACTCCAAATTAGCTTTTTCAATAACGGCTATTCTTGAAACTGATATAATGTTGATTGATGAAGTTTTAAGTGTTGGCGATATTCAGTTTAAAGCTAAGAGTTACGCTAAGATGAAAGAATTAATTGATGATACTAATCGAACGGTTGTCATCGTTTCCCATTCAATTGAAACGTTAAGAGAATTATGTGATGTCATCCTCTGGTTACATGATGGTGAAATAAAGATGTGTGGTGATGTTGATGAAGTTCTCGATAAATATACCGAGTTTATGGAATTAGATGTTCAGAAGAAAGAAGAAGCAAAAAAGAAAGAGGAAGAAGAGGTTAAAAAGGCCATTAAAAAGCAGACGGAGAAGAGCAGTTAAGCTCTTTTTTTCTTGGCAGTAATACATATTGATGGTATAATTTTTATAGGTGATAAGATGGTAAAAGTTAGTGTCATAGTGCCTGTTTATAACATGGAAAAATATTTAGGTATTTGTCTTTCTAGCTTAGTTCATCAGACCTTCAAAGACTTTGAAATAATTGTTATTAATGATGGTAGTAAAGATCGCAGTGAAGATATAATAAAGGATTATCAAAAACAATATCCCAATTTGCTCAAATACTATTCTTTTCCTAACCAAGGTATAAGTAAAAGTCGTAACTATGGTCTTAAAGTGGCGAAAGGAAAGTATGTAACTTTTATCGATAGTGATGATTACGTCGATATTCACTTTCTAGAAAAGATGTATGAAAGAATCACTACGTCTAAAGCTGACATTTGTGTTTGTGACTATTATACGGTTTCCGAAGATGATGAAATCAAAGAATTTAAAATAGATTCATTTGAAGATGGATGCTTTAAAAGTAATCCCCAACTATTGTTGAAAATTAATTCTTCACCATGGAATAAATTGTTTAAAAAAAGTTTATTTAAGGATCTTTGTTTTGAAGATATCAAATATGAGGATTTATTATTAATACCTAAAGTTATCTGTTTATCAAAAAAGATTGTTAAATTGGATTCTTGTTTAAATTATTATCGCATCAGAGCTAAAAGTGAGACGACGATTGTCGATGAAAAAGTCTTTGACATCTTAAAAATTCTTGAAAAATTAAATAATTTTTTTAGAAGAGAAGGAATCTTGGAAAAGTATTATTCAGAAATAGAGTACTTCAATGTTTATCGCGTTACGATTTATACTATTCAACAACGATATCAAACAAATCGTGATATGCGCGAAAGATTTATTAATGCTGCTTTTAACTTTTTAGATGATAATTTTCCCCAATGGCGAAAAAATATTTATTATAAAAAGAAAAATATTTTGAAGAGAATAATTGAAAGTAATAGACTTTTTACGAAAATATATGTAAATATGTATAGAAGGTGAGTTTATGAAATTGGATAAAGTTAAAATGATATACATTTTTCTCTTATTACAACCAGTATTAGATTTAATTACCAGTGTTATGACTAGATATGAAATCGGTTTTGTTTCTTTCGGTGTAATTATGAGAGGAATATTCATCCTTTGTATGATGATTTATCTTTTATTTTTTTGTAATACGAAATATCGAAGAGTTTCGATAGTGTATGTATTTTTACTGATACTATATGGACTAGGTTATTTTGGAACTAAATTGGAATTGCTTTCTAATATGAGTTTCTTAATGAATGATTTGATTTATATATTTAAATATATGTACTTTTTAATGTTATTCATAACGATGTGGAATTTTTATATTCAATACAAATTAGAGTATCAAAAAATATTAAAGATTTTTTTAATCGATTTATGTATGTACATATTTTTAATAATTATTCCTTATGTGACCAATACCAGTTTTTCATCATATGTTGGCAATCGTGGACAGGGGATAGTGGGATGGTTTTATGCCGCTAACGACATCAGTAATATATTTATTATGCTCTTTCCGCTTTTAATTTATTATTTACACGAGAAAATCACTTGGTGGAAAATTGTCTTAGTCATCTTAACTATTTTTTCTAGTCTTTTAATTGGGACTAAAGTTGCTTATTTTGGGTTATTATTAACTTTGATATTTGGAATTATTTATTATTTATTCTACATCAAAAAGAGATGGAAGAATTTATTATTGTTAGTATTGTTTTTAATGAGTTCAATCATATTGGGTAATAATTCATATGTCATTAAAAATATTCAAGTGCGCATCGATAAATATAATTATTATCAACAGACTGGAACTAATAAAAAAGATAAGAATACTGGTATATATGTGCATGATGGTGATACGGCTGCATCCATTGTCATTTTGAGTTCCCGTGATCGTTTGTATAGACAGACGTATGACATTTATAAAACGCGGAATATTGGTGAAAAAATATTTGGAATTGGTTTCTCTAATCGTGAGAGTGTCAATAATAAAAAGATAGAGAAATTAGTCGAAATGGATATCTTTGATATATTGTTTCATGGGGGAATCTGTTTAGTCATTTTGTATTTGGTACCATTTGGATTGGCAGTTGTTTACTTTGTTAAATACTTTATGAAAAATAGATTGCGAATGGATCTTCTCGGTTGGATGTTAGGATATATAATCGCATTGGGATTTTGTTCAAGTGTTGTCAGTGGACATCTCTTTTCGTCCCCTTCAGCGTTGATTTATTACTCTTTATGTTTCATTCTCTTCTTAGAATATTTTTCTATAGATAGAGATACTGTTAAGAAAAAAGTTTCTTTTCTCTTGTTGCATTTAGGTAATGGTGGTATCGAAAGAGCAACAGTTAATACCGCTAATGCTTTAGCGAAGGATTATGACATTGAATTAGTCGTAGCTTATAAGTTGAGTGATCAGTTGATATATGATATCGATCCAAGCATCAAAATCAATTACTTAATTGATGATGATATAGCTGTGCAGGTAGCTAAATATAAAAAATTATTAAAACAGAGACAACTTAAAAAATTTATTATGGCTATTAACCAAGACTACTTAAAAAAGGGACAAATTTTTAAATTGTTTAGGGATATGTTTGATAGTTGTAAAGCTGTTTTTTTGAAAAAAGAATTGATGATTAAGTATTTAAAGAAGTGTGATAGTGATATCATCATTTCGACACGCGTAGAGTATTCGGTGTTGTTAAGTAAATATGGTAATCAAAATAGTAAAAGAATAGCTGTTGAACATCGTCATCACAATAATGATAAGAAATATATTAAAATGATTAGAAACAATTATGATAATATTAATTATTTGGTTGTGTTAACTGATGGGCTCAATGCGGACTATTCTAAATTCTTAAAGAGTACGACTGAGACTAAAGTGGTGACAATTCCTAATATCGTCACTAAATATCCTAAAAAAAGAGCGACCTTAAAGAGTAATCGCATCATTAGTATTGGCCGAATAGTAGCTGGTAAATGCATTGATGAAATTGTGGAGATTGCTGCGAAATGCCCAGAATTTGAGTTCATCATCATCGGTAGTGGCGATGACTTTGAGAGAATTGAAGCATTAATTGCGGAGCGAAACATTGATAACGTTAAGTTGCTCGGTGATATGGCCAATGAGCAAGCAATGGAATATTTAAATGAATCAAGTTTATTTATTATGACCAGTATGACTGAAGGTTTACCAATGGTTTTATTAGAGGCGTTTAGCTATGGAGTTCCGGTTGTCAGCTATATGACTGATAGTGGTGTTAGTGATATTGTTGATGATAAGGTTAATGGTTACGTCATAAAGGATCGCAATCGTCAAGAAATGATTAAGCGATTGAAAGAATTGATGAGCGATGAAGCCAAAAGAAAAAGCTTCGGAAAAGAAGCTTATAAAAAATCAAAAAAGTTTAGTAGCGAAGCTATCGTCAAAAAATGGGAAGAAATGGTTCAATGTCAAGAAGTGTTGGTGAAACCAAAAACTAATGATAAATGAACTATGTAGAGAACTGAAAATTTAGTT
>CANROW010000031.1 GCA_947632345.1 uncultured Bacilli bacterium
TTTGATAATTGAAAGGGAAAACATCTGATATATTTCAAATGTATGCATAAAAATTATATCAAACATTTGTTCTTGACACAATATGTATTTATGGAGGTAATTTAATGAATGATATAATAAATGGAATATATGATGAAGTTAAAAAAAGATGTATGCTACCATCTAATGTTTATGGAATTGGAGCTTGGGATCATCATATTGAATTAGTTTATAAAATTGCTATAGAAATTTGTTCCGAGTATGGAGCAAATCACGATATAGTTGCTTTAGCCGCTTTATTACATGATGTTGCATCTGTTACCGATAAGGCTTATACTGAAGAACATCATATAATTGGAGCTCAAATTGCTGAAGAATTATTGGCCACTTATCCAATTGCTAAAGAAGATATAGAATTGATAAAAAAATGTATTTTGCATCATCGCGGAAGTAGATTAGCTCAAAAAACTACTCCAGAGGAAATATGTATAGCTGATGCGGATGCTATGGCTCATTTTTATAGTGTACCTGCCTTACTTAGAATGGTATATGTAGAAAAAAATATGTCTATAGATGATGGAGCAGAATTTGTTTATAATAAATTACAAAGAAGTTATAACAAATTGTCAGACAAAGGAAAAGAAATCGTTTTACCTCATTATCAAGCAGCCCAAATTTTATTATTAAAAAAATAGTCTTCCTTTAGGGCAACATATAGTTTGAAAGTTAAGAATATAGGTTCATAACATTTGATGTTATGAGCTTTTTCATTGCTTGGATGGACCATAAATTATTAAATTATATCAAAGATATTTAGAAAAGAAATAGTTCTTTTCCTATCTAGAAGAATACAGCCCAATTAATTAATAAATTTTAATAATCAATTTATCAAATGTTATGAATAAGAATGTGAGGTGCGCAATTCATTTTGTAAACTCACCAATTAAGTAATATAAATATTTGCTTTGTATTTATATTTTAGTAATGTTACAATTGAAATAGAAGATAATATTTAAAGAAGAAGGTAGGAATTTATTATGGTATTGGGTGTGTTAGATACTTCTGACGAGATAACAGCACGGATTATAGAGAAAAAATTAGATGATTTAATAAGACAAAAACGGAATCAGGGATTTTATACATCAAGTGATATAGCTTTAGTAAGGGTTACTGACCATTTTCCTAAAGATGGTATTGTTTATGCAATAAATAATGTACCTTTTGTTTGTAAATTAAATGATGAATTTCGGGAAGTTGCAGAAGATTATATTTTAAAAAGACGGGATAGACTTGATGAATTATCAGACTTTAATGAACAAGTAGAATTAAGTAAAGCTATACATAAAGAGGCAGATCCTATTACACCGTCTTCAACACAATATCGCATAAGTACCCATTATTGTTTAAATGGTGTTGTATCATCGCATCAGCAAGGCGATTTTGATAGTAGTCCAATCGTGATTATAGATCCTTTTTCAGCCCACGAAAACGATGACAATATTCTAGCCGTTCGAGGAGAAGATACATATTTTGAAAATCAATTACAATTATCTGATAAAGCAATAGTTTTAGTTGAGGAAAGTAGTTTAGACGAAATATTAAAAGAAAATATAGATCCTAATATTACTATAATTCCTTATCGTGGTGATAGAGATATAGCAGCACAATGGGTACTAGTAGGTATGATGGGGATTGTTCCTGAAATAATAGGTAAAGATTATATAATTAACTCAAAGACTTCCCAAATGATTACCGATTTTATACGTAGTAAGAATTATCCTATGGATAAACATTGTTTTTCACAGTCATATCAAGAAGATGATGAAAAAAGTTTAAAATTATGGAAAATGTATTCCCAAAAATTTTATACTTATTTATTTAGTCAATTTGGCGATGTAGAACCCCATCAAAGTTTAATCGATAAATTATCTGATCCATTTAAGTTTCCTAGAGAAAGAAAAGTTGAAATCTTAGAAGAAATAGTAAAAAAAATAGGTGTAGATAATTATATAAATATTGTCAAACAATATAATCAATCAATTGATGAACAAATTAGGGCAGGAACTTATCCAACAAATAATGAAATTTTGAGTGGAGCACCTTTTGGATATTCATCAGATTATTCAGACAGTAAGAAAACGACGAAATAAAGCACAATAAATAAAAGACTATTGTGCTTCTTTTATTTATAAAGAAAATAGAAAAAACTATAATAGATTAAAATTTATAAAAAATATGTTATTATATATATAGTATGGTTAAAAAATAGAATAGGTGTATTGTAATGATTGAAAAAATGACTTTAGAACAATTTGAGCAAATTAAAAATCAATTAGCAAATTTAGTTAAGCAATTTGAGGAATATGATGAGCTTCATAAAAATGATGAAAATTATAACGGAGATGAGATACAAGAAAAATTTACTGAACAATATTTATCCATTCAAAACCATTTATTGAGTTATGATTTAAGTGATATTCCCTTTGAAGCGTGGAAAGACTTTGAAATATTTTCAGATGAAACTCACATTGCCGATTTTTCTAAAACTAGAGCTAATATCGATTTTGATTTAATAGCATATTTTGGAGACGGAAATTTTCGCGGATGTAATGTTAGAAATTTAGAAAAACTTGGAAGAAGATTAAACTGGAGAGATTTTGATGAAGGGACAATAAAAGCCAATTCATCCATCTTTTTAAGTGATATATTCAGCGAAGCATTTAAAGATAAATATTATAGTGGATTTTTAACTATTAAAGATTTAGCATCTTTATCCGATCAGCAATTAGATGAAATCAAGCATAAGGATTTTAAATTGCATATGGGTTATGAAGAATATGATGATAAAGAATTGTTATTAAAAACACTTGGTTTTGATAGAGTAGTTGAATTATATAAATATTCGTTAGAAGAATATGATGCTGTCAATAAATTGATTGCCATGTGTTATGATCCTTACTTGGCTAGTGAAAAAGGTAAGGAGGCACCATCCGTCGAAGAATTTTTAGAAAGAATAAAAACGGTTGAAATTTCAGAATTGAAAAATACCTGCTTTGATTTTGCTAGAAAACAAATCATTAATTCTACTGGACCGATAAAAGTAGATGACTATCCAGAAATGTTTATAAAAGAAAACCCTGATATCTTTTTAGTAGGTGTTGATATTCCAGATGAAGTAAAAGAAAGATATTTTCATAGACAGTTACAAATTCAGGATTTAATTGATTATCCTGATGCCTTTGAAAAAATTCCAGTAGATTATTTTATCGCATCTGAAACAGATGTACCCAAGTTTATTAGAGATAATTATGGAATGGGAAAATTTCAAGAGTTACTTCAAAAACATTCTGATGTCTTTGCGCATATAGCACAAGAAAAAGACTTTTATTTCTTTCAGCAATTCTTAAAAAAAGGTAAAGATTTAGATCGTGCTTTTAGTGATGCCGTTAAAAATTATTTTGTAAATTATGGTATGCCAGCTCAATTTAGAGTTGTAAGAGATGGTCAAACAATTTATAATGTGCCAGATTGGTTATCATCTATGAATTTTAAATTTGTAGATAAATTAAACACTCCAGAAGATTTATTAGCATATACTGATTCTGTTTTTGTACTTGATCCAGATCAAAGAAGAACTTTGGAGACCCTTAATATAGATAATATCAAAAGATTTGAACAAGAAACCGGATTTTTTACTTATAAAGGTTCTTCGTGGTGGTCAGAAGATTTAAAGATGTTTAAAGCATTTAGTATGTTTTTTAACATATACAGTACAAATTCATTAGCCAATATGGGAATAGATTTTAAGAATGGCAGTTTATCTTATGAGGAATTTGAAAATCAATTAGCTAAATGTTTTGATATTATGAGAAAAGATGAGTTCTTCCTTATAAATTTTACAAATTATGATTGGATTCAAGGTGAGTTTAGAAATAAGCATCCAGAAATATTTATTGATCAAAATGCCCCAGAGGAACTAAAAAGTGCTTACTATAGAGGCAAAATTAATGTAGGATTTTTATTTGATCATCAGGAATATATACCTTATTTAATTGATAAAAATTTATCTAATGTTATCAATGGTAATATTAAATTACTAATACCTAGTTTAATAGATGAAAAAGGTAATATAATTCCAACTTCTATAAATTTTATAGATGAGTATGTTTCAAGATATGGTAATGAAAAATTATTAAAATTAATATCTAAATATGGAGTTGTTCTTTCTGGTATCACTATATCCAGTATTAATAATGAAATTGAAGATGAACAAGCTATTGAGAAATCGTTAAGAAGCGCTATTTACAGTAAAATAACAAGAGGAAAAAGGGATTATTCTTATTTAGCTAATATTCCAGAAATGGTAAGAGAATATCCCAAAATATTCGTAAATTTTGATGAATTGACGAATATTTCCCAAGCAGAGCAGCAAAGATTAACTGAGGCATTTTATAGTAGATCATTGACTTTTGCGGATATAAAAGAGTATCCTGAATTAATTACTATCCTTAAAGATAAGGATTTATCTATTCCTTTTGATAGTGATAAAGGTAATAATCGCCTACTAAAAATAATTGGCAATGAAAACTTTTTACAATTATGTGGTATATATGGCAAGTATATGGATAGAATTGTCCCTCATTTAGATGATGAAACCATTTTTGGGGATATATTCCAAAATTTTCAATCTAATTCAAAAGATACGTTGTTAGATGCAATTGACAAAGTAATTTTTCAAAGCATTATTAATGACCACATAATGTATGATGAGAGTATTCCAGACCATTTTAAAAATAACTACCCAACATTGTTTTTAAATAAAAATGTTCCTCAAGAAATTAAAGATAAATTTTATAATAGAAAATTGGCATTAGAAGACTTTATAGACAATCCTAGACTATTTGAAATATTTAGTAATACTAATATAGCCTGTGGTTTTTCCACAAATATGTCATGGATTATTCCCTTATTTGATAGTTATGATAGTTTTAGTATGGCCAATAATAATCGTTGGGAATTAATTTTGGGATGCTATAAGATACAAGATGCGGTCTTAGAACAGGAATTGAAAGATTATATTACGGAATTTGAAGATACTATTGCCTCTGATAAAATAAAATTTGTTGCTGAACTTTTATCAAGGCTTTCATTATCGAATTCAAGTGAAATATTTGCATTTAGAAAAGAACTGGCTACACAACTATTAAAGTCAGATGATCCTTTAGAAGATTTTAGTAAAATTGAAGATGTCTTTATAAAAAGTAATTTACCAACAGTGGGAAAAAGATATTCTTGTTTTGAAATATTACATCCTGATTTTAAAGGTTTTAATATGGAACATTCAATGATTTCGCCAGTATTACAAAGATCATCATTAACAAGTAAGAAGATTATAGTATTTTCTGATTTAATTAAATGTGCGTTCGGTTCTAATAATATGTCAATTAACGCTTATTTAAAAAATATCGAAATTGGTTCTAAATTATATGAAAAAATAAAAGCTGGGCAAATGGACTATGATACATTTAGTGAAATAGAAAAACAAGAATTATTAATATTTAGTAAGCATTTAGCGACATTATATAACAATACTATGAAAGCCCAAAAAGAAAATAGGGTATTTGTATCTAGCGGAGATATCTTAACTGATCTTTTTGAACTTTCCCAAAAATTATCACCAAATGGTTCGTTGGATTATAATTTAGGGGATAGAGTTGTAAGAATGTTCTGTGGTTTTGCCGGTATTGATACATTAGAAACAGCAATGGGATATACTGCTGCAAAAGTAAAATTTGCTGATTTTAGAAATAGAAAAGCTTCTACTTCAGATATGGTATTAGAACAAGGCGATTTCATAAAAGGAATTGGTGGCATTACACATTTAAGAAGTATTTTGCAAAATGGTAGTGTTGCTAAAGAATATTTGGGTGCAAGTGCAGAAAGCGATGCAACGCCACTTGATACAGATTTATCAATGATAAGGAGTTCAGATAAAACGATACGCGAAAAAATAGTCGAAACAGAGGCGAATGATTGGGGCCCTATATGGTTTGTATTAAAAAACGATGATAGGTTTGTAACAACTAGAACAAAAACTGAGACATTAGATAAAAAAAGAGATTTGACGAAAATAGAAGTTTTTTATACCGGTGCTATTGGAAATAGCCATTATGGTATAAGAACAGGGTTTGCATCTAGTGAGATAAATTATATTGTTATGGAACAATATGATCCAAGAGTTGGGCTTGAAATTGCTATGAATGGTTTTTACATACCTGTTGTTAATAAAGAAGGCAAAATTATATTTACTCCAAAAGATTATGATGAGTTAAGAGCCAAAATGAATGGGTTATCATATTTGGGTGAAGAAACTTATACTTTTTCTGATAATCTAGTGACAGAAGAAATAGAAACTTTAGCTGAACAAGTAGAACAAAGTAATTATGAAGTTCAACTAAAAAGAGAAAAAATTAATAGGGCTATAAGTCAAGCACTTGAAGAGTTAGGATTACATTTAAA
Organism: uncultured Bacilli bacterium; assembly: GCA_947632345.1. Lineage (GTDB taxonomy): Bacteria > Bacillota_I > Bacilli_A > RF39 > UBA660 > RUG11788. The sequence goes on from CANROW010000031.1 coordinate 6,499, forward strand.
AACAAGTATTGATGGAGATTTAACAGAGGGATTTGTAGAATTAATAGATACTGGTTCAACTGGAAGAGGAACAAATAAACCAGGTGATGGTGATTTTGATTTTATGATGCGATTAGATAAATCTATATTATCAGATCCTAGAAGATTAGCTGAACTAAAACAAACTATATTAAAAAAACTTGGTAAGGATAATTCGTCTCAAATGACAGGTGATGGCGATTTTAGATTAAAAGAGGTTCAATTAGATGATGATACTAGTGTGGATATTGATATTACTTTCACGAGAAAAACTGATCAAATTTCTTATTCAACTGATATGGCCTTACAAGATAGATTAGCTACTATTTATAGAACAGATCCCGAAAAATATAAATATGTTATAGCGAACATTCTACTTGCAAAACAAGTATTAAAAGAAGCGGGAGTATATAAACCAAATCGCGGTGAAACACCACAGGGAGGTTTAGGGGGAGTAGGAATTGAAAATTGGATTCTTCAAAATGGAGGATCATTTATCGATGCTGCTAAGAGTTTTGTTGAGGCTGCCGATGGTAAAAGTTTTGAAGAATTTAAAAAGATCTATCAGATATGGGATTTTGGTGAAAATCATCTTGCTGAAAAGCGAGGATTCTACCCACACGATAATTTTGTTGAAAAAAATATGAATGAAACAGGATATCAAAATATGCTCAAAGCTTTAAAAAATTATTTGCAAACTATGGATATTGAGCCAACTAAAACAGGAAAAAGTAGATAATGGATTAATATTTAAATTAATGGGTGAAAGCGATGGATAAAAAGTTATTTTATTTTTCTGGTGAAACAGAGTTGTGTGGAGTATTAAACCAAGTAAATAATAATAAAGAATTAGTTATCATTTGTCATGCTAGAACCAGTAATAAAGATTCTCGACCAACAACGTTAATAGCTGATATGTTATCAAAATATAAAATCAATAATTTTAGATTTGATTTTATTGCTTGTGGGGAAGCATCAGGAAAGATATCAGATTACACAATTACAAATATGGTTCATAATTTAAATGATACATTATATGAGATGAAAGTAAACTATGGTTTTGAAACTTTTATCTTGATCGGATGTAGTATGGGAGCAAGAATTGTATCCCTTGTCGATTATAAGCAGTTTAATATAAAAAAAATAATTCTATGGTATGGAGCATTAGACTATTTTAGAACGATCTTTAATTTACCTTCAAAGAAAGAAAAGATAGCTAAAAAAAAAGGATATTATTTGATAGAAAAAGGAGTAAAATTGAGTTACGATTATTTTGTCGATGAAAGAAAATATTTTGCTTATAAAAATTTGTATAAATGGGATGTTCCTAAATTATTTATTCATGGTACTAATGATCTTTATGTCAATTATAAATCTTCCCTAAAAGTATCTAAAAAATGTAAAAATTCTAAATTGATATTGATTAAAAATGGTGATCATGGCTTTCACGATGAAATCAGTATGACTTTAGCTCTTAAAGAAACTATTAATTTCATTATAAATGATTAGATGCTTTATTATGTAATAAAAAAATCAAACTTTCACAAGAGTTTGATTTTTTATATAACTATTTTATTTTTAAATTATCATCTAATGTACTATTCTTAGCATTATATACTTTAATTGGATCTTTATCCTTATTTACGAAGATTAAGTATATATCATCATTGACTTCAGTATTATAAAAATCTTTTTTTTCAGCATAGACGATTTTTTTATAATTTTTAAGTTTAAAAGAAATTAAAACATTTGCATCTTTAAAATTGTTTTCATCATTAATTGAAACAATGTTATCTTTTCTTATTGTATAGTTGTCATTTTTAATATTTGAAATAGTGTCATATATTTGTTTAGTAGATATAACACTCATTACTAAAAAGAAGATTATTACTATTCCTATTAATATATATACAAAAATAGGTGCTTTAAGTAAAGCTAACAAAAATACAAAAGCAAAGAAGAATAGAGCTATTAAATAATCAAATATTAAACCTTTTTTTTGATCTTTATTAAAATAATCATTAATTATTCTTTGTTTACTTATTATAATTCTTTCATCATTAATTTCTTCTTTATATTTAGTGATATTTGTATATCTATCTAAATTCTCGATCTTGATGACATTATCATTATTCTCAAGTTCATATTCGTCTGCTCTAAAGATTGCTTCATCATGCTTGGAAAAGACTAAATAGAATTTATCTCCAATCTTTGATTTATTATATAAAGAATGATTACTTATCATTGATTGATTATACATTTTGAAATAATCTTGAAAGTAAAAATAGTATCTATTATGGGTTTCTTCCGTTTTACTAACAATCATTTCTTTATCGGCTAAATGATCAATGACAATGACAAATTTACCTTTTAGAGTTTGATTCAAATCGATTAAAGATTTTATCATTAGGAAAAGCGTTGTTATAATCATTCCTAAACCGATAACGATAGCCATAATTTGATTACCTAAAATCGTTGTTTTAGTTAAACCGCAATAGATGACAATATTTCCCACTATGCCAAATATTAAACAGACGAATATTGATAACCAATTTATTTTATTGAAATTCGTAGCAATTAATTTATTAGTCAGTATTTGCTTTTTATTTTTTGGTTTTATTGGCGGTTTTATTATCATCTTTGTAATAAAACAGATCATAAATGATCCCAAAAAGAGTAAGAATGGGAAACACTCTAAAAATAATATTATATATTTATCCATATATACCTCCAATGAATTGCCATATATTTATTTTCAATACTAATGTACCATATTTATGATAATTATTGAAAAATAATAAATAAAATTAAGAATATCATATGTCAACTTTGTGTCATTATTGATATCTTGAATAAAAAGAGAGTTGTGTTTATAATAGAAAGGTATTGGAAGTGATAGTTATGTCCAAAATAGCAAATACGATGACTCTTTTGAATCTTTTAGCAACTGGTAAGAAATATACTATTGATGAATTAGCTAATATTTTAGAAGTGTCACCAAGAATGATTAGAACTTATAAAGAAGAATTAGAAAAAGCAGGGATATATATTGATTCAATTATGGGACCATATGGTGGTTATGTATTAAATCAATCTATAAGAGTACCTGAACGTAAATTTCGTAAAGATGATTATGAATTATTAGATAAATATATAAGTTATAATGATGAAAATAAAGAGCGATTAGAACTATTAAAAGATAAGATTAGAGGAATTTACATCGGAAGTAAACAAGAAGAAAAAGAGTTGTCTTTAAAAGAAGATACTCTCACTAAATATAATATTTTGACAAGATCGATTAAAGAGAGAAGAAAAGTTAAAATATTATATTATTCTTTTAATACTGGTGAAAACGAAAGAATTATCAATCCTATTGATATGTTTTTCTTTAAAGATGGTTGGTATTGTTCAGCATTTTGTGAACTTCGCAAAGATATGAGGCATTTTGAATTGAAAAGAATTAGAAAAATAGAATTATTAGAAGAAAAATATTAAGTTGACGATATACTTCCTCTTTAAGTTGTATGATGAACTTAAGGAGGAAATTTTTATGAGAGAAAATATGAATGATTCTTTTGAAAAATTGCAAGAAAGGGTTTTAGATACTTTAGATAAGACGGATTTGTTAGCTATAAAAGAAATATTAGCTTCGATTGATGGACCAACGTTAGTTAGTGGAGTAGGAGGATCCCATGTCGTTAGTGCTTTTACAGCGAAAGTCTTAGAGAGAAAAAATGATATAGTTTGTGAAAATGTCACACATCGCGATTTGAAATATCGTAATATTGAAGCTTTTCAAAATATTTTAGTTTGTAGCTATGGCGGAAAAAATTATGGTGTTGATCAAGCCTTTAATAACTCTTTGCAGAAGTTTTTATTATCGAGGGGACAAAGAGAAGATGCCACCAATCTCAATTATGCTGTAACAGATGTTGAAGATAGTTTTATCTCTTTAGCGGCTACGTTGATACCGATGACAATATTACTTTTGTATTATCAAGATGATTTACAAATAGTCAAAAATATTTTAGATTATCAACCGAATATTGAAATAGAACCCAGTGATGTATATGAAGTCTTAAGTGGTTATGAGACAAATACCGCCGCGACCTTTATCGACTCAACTATGACGGAAGCCGGAATAGGTATTCCCATTATTCACGATAAATATGATTATTGTCATGGTAGAAGTACAATGAATTATAATTATCATAACAGTTTAATCTTTTTCAATAATGGTAATGAACTCGATCAGCTATATGTGCGGGAATTACCGAATTATTACGCCAAGATTACGGAGTTTAAAAAACAATATGATGATGATATCATCAATGATTACTATTTGACCTATATGAGTATGTACTTATGCAAGAAAGTAGCTAAACAGAAGGAAAAAGATTTAGCAAGGGTTCAATATTCACCTTTGGTCAAAAAACTATATTTTTATAGAGGAGATATGTAAAATGGAAGATTTAACTTATGTGACAGGAAATTATGGCAAATATATATCCGTTAGAGAAAAGTTTGAAAAAGAAAATATTGTCATAAGTTACTGTAAAATGGATTTAGATGAACCGGATATAAATGATATATCATTTATTTCGAAAGAAAAAGCTCGCCAAGCTTTTGAAAAGATAAAAACTCCCGTCTTTGTTGCTGATTCAGGATTCTACATCGAGGATTATCCCAATAATCCAGGTTATCCTGGCGCTTTTGTCAAAAGAAGTGGTGTCAGTTCTAATATTGATGATCTACTAATAAAAATGCAAAATGTTCTAAATCGCCATTGTTATTTTTTAGATTGTTTAACCTTCTATGATGGTGATCAATTCTATCAATTTTTTGGAATGAGTCACGGAAGATTGGCCGAAGAGAAAAGGGGTAATGATAAAGCAAGAGCTAAATCAAATTTGTGGTATGTCTTCATTCCGGATAATTGTGATAAGACCTTAGCGGAAATGAGTGAGGAAGAATTAAATAATCGGAATGATGATCATACGAGTGCCACTGAAGAATTCATTACTTGGTATATGAGTGAGTATATGAAAAATCAAAATAAAAAATTGATAAAGAGAGATGGTTGTGTTATAATCTAGTTTTGTCAGGGGATATGGATATGAATGAAGATATTCTTATAAAAAAGATTAACGCGCGATTGATTGAACATTATAGAATTAATCGCACTGAGAAATATGTTGAGGTTAAAACTATCGATGACTCACTACCACGGAAGAACGATTATAGTAGTGTAATTCACTATTTAGCTGATTATGAGTTGAAAACAAATACGGATATAGAGGATGGTATCAGCAATTATACCATTGATAAAGAAAAAGATTTAGTAACTATCAAATATTTAGATGGAAACATCGAAGAGTTGAGTTTAGAAGAAGCAACTATTAAATTTCTTGAACGTAACCAAAAGAAGAGTATTGATCAGCGTTTAGCTGCCACTCGTAAAAGAAATTTTCTACATTTTTTTGTGTACAGTTGTTCATATGAGATTGTTTATATGATATTAAATTTAATTTCCCAACAAAATCCTTCGGATGTTTTACTTCTAGGATTACCATCCGCTATATGCGTTGCTTTAGTGTATAGTATTAGTGGTTCAGCTAAAGATGTAGACATTTTTAAAATTCAAAAATGGTTATATGAAAATCGCGATTTAGTAAATGAAGTCATTCAAAAAGAAGATTCTTTATATTTCAAACCTGTTGAGGTTGATGAAAGTGGACTCATTCCTGTGACAATATCTGAAGAAGCTATTACATCTAGGTTACCTTATCCTGAAGAAATATATCATGATGGTCTCAATTTGGGTAATATTAATTTATTAGATGATTTTGATTTGAAAGATTTAAAGAAAAAAACCAAAAAATTACAAAAAGAAAAAAGAAAAATAAAACAACTTTAAAAAAAGTTGTTTTAATTCAATAAATAAATACCAATAGTTAAATAAGTAGCAAAAAGAATCCATAAAAGATAGGGAATATTCAAATAGGCTGATATTCTCTTTTTTTGATAGAAGAGATAAATCATATATATGACGACAATATCTAAAAGAATAATCCAAATAATCGCGAATAGACGAGTTTTAAAGATGAAGAAAATGATTGACCATAATAAATTGATAAATAATTGAAGATAGTAAACGATATCTAATGTATCTCTTTTTGGATAATCTTTTTTATATAGATAATATGATATGCCCATGAGAATATATATAATAGTCCAGGCAATGGGAAAAGCAAGTTTAGGAGGAGCAAGAGGAGGTTGTTTTAAAGACATATAATCAATATTACCAGATATTAAAAAGCCAACGATGCCACCTAAAACAACAGGTAAAAATAAATAGAATAATGCTTGTATTTTTTTCATTATTATTTTCCTTTCTATTATTAATTTATTCATAAAAAGATTATTTATAACTTCAATCAAAATGTTTAGGACGAAAATGTGTAGTTGTAAATGATGTGAGACCAAAAAATTAAAAAAATTAAAATGATATGATATAGTAAAAATGTTAAT
>CANROW010000032.1 GCA_947632345.1 uncultured Bacilli bacterium
AGGATTGATCTATTTACCATTTATGTACTTCGATTGTGGACTCATTTATGATGCTGGTGAATGGTACTTGCGCATCATTGATGAATTTAACTTTACCTTAAGTGGCGGTATCATCATCTCGCTAATAACCATAATAATTCTATATACTATTACTAATATTATCTTTACTCATAGGGATATTAAAAATACATAAAAAAAGGATTAGAGTTTACTCTCTAATCTTTTTTATTCTTCATCATTTTTAGTAAGAGTTACTTTCGTTGTCTTTTCTTTACCATCACGAATATAAGTTAAATCAACTGTATCTCCTACTTTATAATCATATAATACATATTTTAAATAGGCCTGGTTGGTAATTTTTTCATCTCCAATCTTCGTGATGACATCACCCTTTTTCAATCCTGATTTACCAGCACCACTATCCTCAACTACGCTTATTACGACAACACCATACTCAATATCATCACTCAATGTAATTCCATATCTATATAACAACATCGTCTCGGTCACATTGGTTAAGGTGATTCCTAAAAGTGGTCTTTCAATACTCTTCTCACTTTCAAAAACTGATACATAGTTCATAGCGTCTTCGATCTTAATGGAGAATCCCATTCCTTCAATACTACTATCTACTAGTTTCATTGAGTTGATTCCAATTACTTCGCCATTGCTATTGACAAGAGGTCCACCACTATTTCCAGGATTGATGGCAGCATCGACTTGAATAGCTTTCATAACCCAATCATCCGTTGATTTAACACTAACTGTTATCTTACGATCAATGCCTGATACTGTACCTCGCGTAATAGTGTTGTAATATTCAATTCCAACTGGAGATCCAACTGCAAAAATAGTATCTCCTAAACGCAACTCTTCAGTTGAACCAATTTCCGCTACTTTTAAAACTGAAGCAACAGGAACTCTAACAACTGCTACATCAAGATAAACATCGCCACCTAATACTTTTCCTTCTACTTCTTCTTCATTAGAGAAAACTACTGTTATCTTATTCGCATTTTCGATAACGTGATAATTGGTTAAAATATAACCATATTTATCATCTTTTTTATAAACAAAACCACTTCCACATCCCGCATATCTATTATTTTGATAATTCTTAATCATGACAACTGCATCATATATTTTATCAACTGCTTCTGCGATTCCATTATCAGTTATCGATACATTTCTATTTTCTGTTATTACTTTTGTATCCTTATCTTCAACTAATAAAGTTTGATTGACAACGTACATACTTCCTGCGCCAATCAAAAATATCAATACTATAAAAACGATATTTATAAATTTTTCTCTCATCTTTTCACCTTATTTCAATACTTGCAATATCTTTCCAATTCGGAGGGAATCCCATTCTATCGAGAACTTTATCTATAGTTATACTTTTTAAATTATATTCAAGATTTTGTAAAACATGTTCGATTTCAAGAACCAAATTTTTTACCTCTGTCTCAGTCAATAATTGTCTAATAATAATTATCAAAGCAAATAGATCATTTTTTCCATACACATATTCACCATCTATCTTCTCAATATTCAATATCTCGTGATATTTGGTATCATCAATACTTCTTTGAGTCTTATTCTCAAATAAAATATCCTCGTGTGCACACAAATTACGATAATTTGCGAGAATAGGTAAATAATTAATGAGCGTTTCTTGATCAATTCCATAAATGCTAGCAATAGCCAAACGATCTTCTAATCTAAGAATGGAAAACATCTCACTAACAATCCCAAATGATAATACTTTAACTAATACCCATAACGGAATATAACCATAATTACTCAAATAATGGCTAGTAGCTGAATGTTGGGATCCATTAACTCTTATCTGTCTTTTCATCTTCTTAATCAAATCATTTATTTGCCTAATCTTTTCAGGACTACTATCAAAGTTTTTAGCCTTTAAATAATCATTTTCTTTATATCCATATTTTTTAGATAGTTGATAAGATATAATAGATTTTATATTATTCTCAATTATTAACAAATTCTTAAATATGATATTACGAAATTGTCGATCAAATAGAAATAGACTATACAATTCTTCAAAAGTTGCTCCTTCAATATATTTCTTATTATTAACAGATTTCATAAATAAATGACGATATCCATTTAAAAAGAAATAGTTTTCACGTAGTAGTATATTTTTAGCAAATTGTTCATCATTAATCGTTAGACCTTTATACTTGAATATCTCTATTTGTTCATCAAGGTTTTTGAACTGCTTATCCCTCATTATTCTCACCTACTATTTGATTATAGCATATAACCAAACTTTTTGTATGAAAATTTCATGAAAAAAAAGGGAAAGAAAAAAGAAAAATATGTAAGAGTACAGTTATTTTTCTTTTGCATTTGTTTAATATGCCAAATTAAAATCATTTTGTTCATTACTGAATGAATGTCCTACTTCTTTGTTCACTGCTATCGGTTTTGACTTTAACTTTTACATCATCATTACAAATTAAATCATGAAACTCTTGGGAATAAAAAAGGTGTGGGTCTCTTACAAAAAAGTATTTAGCAAAACCATTCTTTCGCAATGTTTTTTCCAATATTGCCGCTGTTGAACAGGCTTTTCCAATTTGCGATTCAGGGCTAGTGATAATGTGTTGTTCAGGATCTAAATGATTAATGGCCTCTTCACATAGATGTTTATATAACCCCTTATGCCAAAAATATAAATTTGTTTCGGCTGTTGATACATAAGTTACTGGCCTTTTTTGATCGGCATATAAAAAATATTTACTAATGTAAGACATAGCCGTAAGAATTGTTTTTTTGCCAATATGATTAGGTGTAACGCCAATTAAATAACGATTATCACAATTCATATAACGGAATGATAAATAGCACATTCCTAATGGAGCATCAGAAGGCATACTTGGACTTATAGCTCGAACCCATTCGCGTACAGCTTGATTTGAATGGTTGTCATCAAGATACTTTAAAATAATATCAGGATCAATATCTATTACCCAAGACCAATCACTTTTATCAAAATAATTTTCCTCCAAAAATTTATTTAATTCTTCCTGAGATAAATCGAGCCATTCAATGTTGGATATATCAATTCCATCTATATAATTTTTAATCCATATCTCCATCTTTGTCATCTAATCACCATTGTTTTTTATACTACATCAACAAAATTTTCTTGTCAACACAAAGAAAAAAGCCCGAATAATCGGACTTTTGATACATATATACAATGAATTAACGTTTGCTGAATTGTGGAGCACGTCTTGCTTTCTTTAAACCAGGTTTCTTACGTTCTTTAATTCTAGCATCTCTTGTTATGAATCCTTCAGGTTTTAATAGCTTTCTATAACTGTTTTCGCTATCAGCATCTGTTGTAGAATCATATTCAAGTAAAGCTCTTGTAATTCCTAAACGGATTGCTCCTGTTTGTCCAGAGAATCCTCCACCCTTAACTTCTACTTCTACATCGAAGATTTCTCTTGTATTAGTAATATCTAATGGTTGAGTTAAATCCATTACTAAAGTTTCATAAGGTAGATAATCGTTAACATCTTTACCATTAACTGTAATCTTTCCAGTTCCAGGTATTAATTTAACCTTAGCAATACTAGTTTTTCTTTTACCAGTTCCATAATAAACATTTGTTTTCTTTGCCATTTCAACTTACCTCCCTATTTAATTTCCATAACTTCTGGTTTTTGTGCCATATGTGGATGTTCACTACCAGCATAAACAAATAATTTTCTATACATTTGTCTTCCTAATCTGTTGTGTGGTAACATTCCTTTAACAGCTCTTTCAACCATTTCAGTTGGATATTGTTCTTTCATAACTTTAGCACTTCTTACTCTTAATCCACCTGGATACATAGAGTGATTATAATACATCTTGTCTTCTAACTTATTACCAGTTAATACAGCTTTTTCAGCATTGACAATAATAACATAATCACCACAATCAATATGTGGAGTATAAGTTGCTTTGTGTTTTCCACGTAATACATGAGCAGCCTTAGCAGCAACTCTACCTAAAGGTTTACCTTCAGCATCAATGACGTACCATTTACGTTCTACTGTTTCTTTCTTTTGCATATAACTATTCATAATTTTTTTTCTCCTTTTTACAATCTTTGATTTACCGGATCTAAATCAAAGTAATGTGGGGATAATCAATGTACCGATTAAGATTATACTAAAAAGGCCCTTGAAAGTCAATAACTTTAAGAGCTTTTTATCTATATTTACCAAGCAAAATTACCATTTTCGAAAATAGTTACTTCCTCACCGTCAACAGTTGTTCCGATTATTTTTAAATCCTCTGTTCCAATCATAAAATCAGTGTGCTCATTAGATTGATTAACACCAACTTTTAAAAGCTCATCTCGGCTCATTTTAACGCCATCTTGATAACAAGAAGGAAAACCATTACCAAGAGCTAAGTGACAAGCCGCATTTTCGTCAAATAGCGTGTTGTAGAAAAGAATTTTTGAATTAGATATTGGTGAATCATATTCTACTAAGGCACATTCTCCTAATTTACAAGATCCTTCATCCAAATTGATCATACCGTCTAAGACTTCTTTTCCCTCTTCAGCATCAAAATCAACAACTTTACCTTTTTCAAATCGAATCCAGAACTTATCAATTAATGTTCCACTATAGACAAGTGGCTTTGAGGCATAAACGATACCATTAGTCGCATCCATTAAAGGACTCGTGAATATCTCTTCAGTAGGAATGTTGACTAGAAGTGGTCGTCCACTAGGCATTTTTTCATCAGCTCCACACCAAATATGACCTTCGCCTAAGCCTATTTCTAAATCGGTTCCTAAACTATTGGTATAGTGAAGCTTTTGTAAATGCAAATCATTAAGTCTTTTAACATTACTCTTACTCTTCGCAATCTTTTTATCCCATTCAGCTAACGGATCATCTTTATCGATTAAACAAGCTTTAAATATTTCTTCCCAGAGTTTTTCTTTTGAATTTTCTACTCCTGGAAAAACTTTTTTTGAAGATATCTCTGTGGAAACCATCGCTATGCACCAAGGTACTTCATATTTCCCCTGTTTTTCCTTATAAATAGGTCTAGTCGTTCTACTGACATAACTGGTATGAGATATCTTTTCCGGATTAACATTCTCGAAAATATCGCTTTCTTCAGCCGTTAACATTAGAAAAGCTCCATCTTTTTCAGCATATTCATCATATACTTTTTTATTCCAAAACAAGCTATTATCTAATTCATCCATACTAAAATTTTGAAGTTGATAAAGTTTTAGATAGCTGTCAGACCAATCAAAATAAATATCGTGAACACCATATTCATAAGCTTTTTTAGCAAGTACGCGCACAAAATCAATAGATTCAATGGGACTTGTGATGACAAGAGGTTGTCCTTTCTTTATATTTAGTCCTTTAAACAATAATAAGTCAGCATATTTTTCAAAATTATCTTTCATAACCATCCTCTTTTCTATAATTAATCTTAACACTATTTAAATATTTATTCAAAAAAGAAGTTAATATGTAACTTCTTCTAAATATAGACCTTCAGCTTTCGCTGTCATAACTAATTTCTTATAAAAAGCATCTTCAAAAATCTTTTTGATAGAATCTTTTTCTATTTTATTTTGACCAATCTTTATAAGAGTACCAACCATATTTCGAACTTGATACTTCATAAAGCCATTTCCTACAAAGGTGAATTTAATAATATCTTTATCTCTTTCTATACGAGCATCATATATGTCTCTGACATAATCTTCTTTTAGGCATTCATCTGATACAAAATTCTTAAAATCGTGTATTCCTAGGAAATCTTTCATAGCTTCTTGCATTTTAGCAACATCTAATTCGTGATTGAATTGATATATATAATTTCTTTTTAAGGGATCATATTCACCAACATTTAGATAATAGACATATCTCTTCTTTTTAGCATTGAATCTCGCATGAAAATCATCAGGGACACTTTCTACATCAATGACATGAATATCTTCCGGCAAAAGACTATTTAAAGCACATTTCAACTTATATAACGTTATATCAATACTCAAATCAAAGTGGGCAACTTGGCCTTTCGCATGAACACCACGATCAGTTCTTCCTGACGAATATATTTTTGTTTCAATATGATTATTGATATCATATAGAGCTTTTTCAAAACATTCCTCAACGCTGCGATAACCATCTTGTTTTTGATATCCGTGAAATAATGTTCCATCATAGGCAAATTTAATTTTATATCGCATGCTTTCACCTACCAAGTATTAGAACAATCACTAGTAAAATCAAACTGACACAGACATATAAATTATCAAAATTATTCCAAGAAAAAGTCAATTTATTCTTCTTTTGACTATAGAAACGATCAAATCTAATCCTATCAATTAAATATAAATTATCTATTTCTATTTCGGCTTTCTTCTCAGCTTGATTAGTCAAATATTTATTATATTTTTTGTCATCTTCTAAATATCTAGATAATCTTTTATTATTATCGATATTTCTATCAACTAAATCACGATAATAATAAGTTTTTATATATCCTCTTAACTTTTTACTATTATTATTCCAATAGAATAAAACATCATATAAATATCTTTTTTCAATAGATAATAGACTTGATTCAATTATTAATCCATATGTTATTACCAATAAAATTCTAAGAATTATAAACATAATCTCATTATAACTGATAAAAAAGGTCACTAAAAAGATAACTAGACAAAAAGCAAAATATTTTTTATCTCTATTTAAAAATCCCAATATGAGCACAACGCCACATATTAATAAGAAGACGTTATAATTCTTAATAATTATCATTGCCACTACCAATATAATAAAACTTATCAATTTACCAAAAAAACTAAGACTCTTATACATGTTTATATATATCCTTTATAATATCTCTTACATCTTTATGAAATGATAATTTTATTTTCTTATCAGTTTTAGCTAAATAACTAACTTTTATTATACTAGGCATTGGTATCACATTCTCTTTCATAATATCCATTGAAGTAAAAATCTTATCACTATTACCACTTCTATAGATATGATTTTTATTTAATAAAACAACATCATCAGTTAATTGATATAGTAAATTTATATCATTACTGGTAACTATAATAACTTTCTTTTCTTCTTTTAAATTATTTAATAAAACAGTTAATAGTTTTCTATATTTATGATCTAAGTTGCTAAATATATCTTTAAACATAATAATTTCGGGATCATAAAGTAGATTAACAGCTACCCTAATTAAGTATTTTTCACTACTAGATAAAGTATGAATCTCTCTTTCATAAAGTTCACTATTTAATCCCAGTTCACCCAATAATTCTTTAGCTCTTTTTTCAATATTTGCACATTCATATTTGCGAACATCAGCTATCAATTTAAACTCATCACACACTTTAGCCGTATAGAAAGGCTGTTCATCAATTAGAGCTATTGATGAGGATGATTTAAGGTAGTAGTCACTATTAATTACTGACTTATCATTCATTACTAAGCCATCATAATCCGTAATGTCACCATTTATAATATCTAATATATAATTAGCATTTTCACCATATATACCAGTAATTCTCCTTCGTGAAAAACGCAATTCAGCAATATCCAATAAATTTCTATATCTTATCTTCTCTAAAGTTAATCCCATAATTCATCAACCATCTCTTTTTCATCTAATACGATTTTATCTAATAAATCATAAAAGCCAAGCTTAACTGACATATCCATCATAACTGGTATTTCTATACCCATTTTCGTCAAAGACCCATCGTGTTTTAAAATGTCATTAAGCGTTCCACTATATTTAATTATTCCTTCATCAAGAACGAGTATAGCGTCACTATAAATTGTATCCTCTAGAGATGAAGTAGTCGCAATTATTATTATATCCATCTCTTGAATAACTCTTTTAAGAATCAAAATAATTCTTTCGCGATCACTACTATTAAGACCTACTAATATATCATCCAATAACAAGACTTTAGGTTTATGTATTAAAGCAGTTGCGAGTAAGACTTTTAACTTCTCAACTTTGGATAATTCCCAAATCTCTTTATGTAGAATTTCATTTATAAATAATAATTTATTTATGTTGTTAATAGCGTTATGCATCTCTTTTTTACTATAATTAAGATTGCTTAATGGAAAAGTTATTTCATCTATGACATTATCAAATAAAAATTGATTACAATCACAACTGAATACAACACCAATGTTTCGCGAATACTTTTTGATATTTTTTTTATTCAATACAATGTCATCAATTGATATTACTTCTTCAATTGGCATAATACCGGATATACATTTGATTAATGTCGTCTTACCACAATTATTTGAACCTATTATTGATATTAAAGAAGATTTTTTTACTTTGAAACGGACATCTTTTAGTATTTCATGATCTTTATATGCATATTTTAATCCATCAATAGAAATTGTACTCATCTTTTCACCTCTTGTATTAAAAAAGAGAAATTTTAATTTCCTCTTTTATTCCCAAATTTTTTTCTTTGGATTCTATAGACGATTTTCGCTAATAGTTTAGTTGGTACAAATCTTGATGCAAAAACAGATAACTTCATTTTAAAACCGGGAATAATAATCAATTTTTTCTTAAACATTTTCTTGATTGCATATTCACTGACATATTTACTGGTCAATGGTTTAATGGCAAAAGAAACGCCAGCAACTCTGTTAAAATTAGTATCAACTGGTCCAGGGCACAGACACGATACTACAACATTAGATTTTTCCCTTCTCAATTCTTCATATATAGATGTTGTCAATCGCAAGACATAAGCTTTAGTACTATAATAGGTGGCCATCAGTGGTCCTGGTTCAAAAGCTGCTGAAGAGGCAACATTTAGAATATAACCACTATTTCTCTTTTTCATATCTCGCAAAAATAATTTAGTTAAAATGTGCACAGCTTTAATATTGGTATTGATCATTTCCATCTCGGTATTTAAATCGAGTTCATCAAATTTCCCCCACATTCCAAAGCCAGCATTATTTATCAAGATATCTATATTTTCGTTTTTACATAACACATATACTTCTTTTAATTTAGCTTCTATGGATAAATCAGCTACTATAATTTGTACATTGGTTGGTATTTCTTGTTGAATCTCTTGGAGTTTAGCTTTATTACGCGCCACAAGAATTAAATCATAACCTAAACTTCCTAAGTAACAAGCCATTTCATAGCCAATGCCTGATGATGCACCTGTAATCAAAGCCTTCATACAACCATCTCCAACCTCATTATATCACAGTGATTTTGCTAATTCTAGTTATTAAAACGTAAATATATCATTTAATACTGATAAAACACCTTGAATGGATTCTTTATCATCAGAAGTCATATTATCACTGGTAACACTATTAGAAACATCAACACTTGGTATCCTTTTATCAACCTCAATTTTATTATTAGATATAATACTTAAATCAAAGCCATCCAAATCAATATTTAAGTCTAAAGATATCTCTTCACCATCATTAATTAAATATTTAATATGTCCTAAAGACTCCTTAGAATAATCCGTAAATTCTACATTAATAGAATCTTCGTCATATGTACCACTACCATAACCAAGTCCATCAATAAAAATATCAATCTTCTTATCATTTATTTTTATATATGAACTATCTTGATCATTTTCACTATAATTCAATTCAAAATATTTTTTATAATTGTAATAAGCAATATGATAAGTGATGTCATCGACTAATATGAGCTCATTTTTGATCGGTTTTGAATGATAGTAATAAATGGAATAATTACAAATGGCATCTTTTTCCTTTTCATTTGCTATTTTATATTCATAAACATCTATTTTTGAATCAATATATTTCATTAAGCTATCTATGTCATCATAGTCACCTAATCCTAAAAGATATTCAGTAGCTTTATTATTTTTTTTAACATTTTCATAAAAAGATTTCATTATCTTCCAATAATCTTTATTCGTCAAATTTAAAGTAATTTTTTGAGTCTTATATTTCTTACCATTGACTTCTATCTCTTCATCACTCTTAGTAAACTTTGCATTATTCATATTATCTTTAGCTGATTTAATAAATATTTCCATCAATTTAGGGAAAGTGTCGCTATTATACATTGCACTTTTTTCATATGGTGTTGAATAAAATTGAGAATCATCAACTTTAAAATATAATGTCTTTTTGCGCAACAATAGATTTAAGTCATAAGATAAATCATTAACTTTAGTATCAAGATCAAAATAACTATCAGAATCTGTTAAATAAATATCCCCTTTAAAATTAATATTTTCATCTAAATCTGCAGTTTGTAACTTTAAAGATGTATCCGTACTATTATAATAATTATCATTAGTATATGGTAAATAATTATCAATAAAAGTTTCATAATCACCAATTAAAGTATCATATGATTTATTCAATCCCTTAAAAAATAAATATTTACTAGTATGGGTGTAATAATATAAGCCAATTAAAGATATTATGATTAATAATAGAATTAAAAATGGACCTTTTTTCAATCGCAATTTTCTTCGTCTTCTCTTAGCCATAAATAACACCTCTCAATACTAAAATTATAACAAAAAAGGAACAGAAAAAAAAGCTCTCATTAAAGTTTTAAACAATAAAAAAGACCATTGATAAACAATAGCCATTTTTATGATTATTCTTCAACTAATTCTAAGATAACCATAAGCGCGTCATCTCCGCGTCTTTCTGATAACTTGACAATTCTTGTATAACCACCATTTCTAGTAGCATACTTTGGTGCAAGTTCATTGAATACTTTTGTAACTGCAGCTTCATCATTTTGAAGGAAAGCAAGAGCTTTTCTTCTAGCTACTAAGCTACCATCTTTTCCGTAAGTAATCATTTTATCAACAAATTTACGAACTTCTTTAGCTCTAGTTTCAGTAGTTTGAACTTTTCCATTCATGATAACATCTTTAGTAATGTTAGCAAGCATGCTTCTTCTGTGTTTATTATCAACACCTAATTTTCTATATGCCATAGTTGTTTTCCCTCCTAACTAGTCATCATCACGTAATACTAGTCCAAGATCTCTAACTTTGTCTAATACTTCTTTTAGAGATTTCTTTCCTAAATTACGAATCTTCATCATATCATTTTCACTCTTGTTAACTAAATCTTGTAAAGTATGAATTCCAGCTCTCTTTAAGCAATTGTAAGCGCGAACTGAAAAATCTAAATCTTCAATTGTAGTTTCTAATGCTTTTGCTTTTGGATCTTCTGTCTTTTCAATCATCATTCCTGTCATGTCAGCAATATTACTCAAATTAGTTAAAATGTTAAAATGTTCAATTAAAATTCTTGCTGCAAGTGCAATAGCTTCTTCTGGTCTAATAGAACCATTTGTCCATACTTGTAATACAAGTTTGTCATAACTCTCATCTTGTCCAACACGAGCACTCTCAATGTCGTAAGCAACTCGCTCAATTGGTGAGAATAAAGAATCAACAGGAATAACACCAACTTTTTTGATATCGAGTAATCTCTTGTTATCCTCGCTTCTTACATATCCACGACCATTAGAAACAGTCATCTCCATAACCAAATGACCACCTTTAGCAACATTAGCAATTACTAAATCTGGGTTTAATATTTCAATATCACTATCGCGTTCAATATCACCAGCAGTAACTGGTCCTTCGTTAGATACATCAATTCTAACTGTCTTCATTTCGTTTGAATGATTCTTGATAACAACCTTTTTTAAATTCAAAATAATAGTTGTAACATCTTCTACTATACCTTCAACAGTTTGAAATTCATGTAGTGCTCCCTCAATCTTAACGCTACTAATAGCTGATCCAGGTAAAGAAGATAACATAACACGTCTTAAAGCATTACCTAAAGTTGTCCCGAACCCTCTTTCAAGTGGTTCAATTTCAAACTTACCATAGAAATTACTTTCTACATAGTCTGTTATTTTATAATT
>CANROW010000033.1 GCA_947632345.1 uncultured Bacilli bacterium
TTGCATATTTTAACTGCTTCCTCGTGAGAAAAATCTTTTTCACATTCGCTAACTTTTTCTAAAAATGATTTTAAAATCAATAGTTGATATTTTAATGGTAACCCTTTAAAATTTTTCAAAGCAGATATTAATTCATTTTTATTAGAATTTGTTTCACCAATTTCGCTTTCAATTACGCTCATACTTAAAGACTCAAAATAACTTTTATAATCCCAAATGATTTCAAAATAAGAAGTATGGTATTCATCACACCTAGTTTCTACATCTCCTAAATAAAAGCAGTACTGACTTGCAAACGTATCAAATTTTTGTGATTCAACTAATTCTTTAATTAAATTATATCCTTCTTCTGAATCTTGCCAAAATGGGCTTTTAAACATAACCTTAATAATTCCATTATTTTGATTTGGATTTTTCTTTAATTCTTCAGAAAATCTTTTTAATAAAATTTTTAACAATTTATCTTGCCGTTTCGTATCAATATTATCTACTTCTGTTTCCTTAATATTTGGATAATATTGAGCACTTATATTAAAAGCTTCATCATTATATTTCATATAAAACCTCCCTAAAATTAGTTATTATTGTAGCACATAAATAGTTTTTTTACTATAAATTTACTCCCCAAAAATACTGAAAGTTAAGATTTAGACTCTTTTTTCCTCTGTATTATCTCCTAGTCTTTCAACATTATTAATTGCATCTTTCATATCTTTATAAAGTGAATTATGTTGGTAAACAACTATTATCTAACTCCAAAAATTGTCGTACTTCTTCCTTTAGGGCTCCAATATGATAGTAAACTCGAACTAATTTATTTCGATAGAAAAATGCTAACAGAAATGTTAGTTTTTTTGATTCTATGAAAAAAGCTGAGCAAATTTTAAATACTCAGCTTTAAAAATCATTTTTTCAAATCTGGAATGAATTATAAAAATGTGTCATTCTACACCTTTATCGTTTTTTTAATATTAATCTCTTAATATCTTTTTTTGAATTAAATCCTAATTCATTTAATTCTTTGGAAATCATTTCAGTTGCTGAAGTCGAATCTTTTGCCTGTAATTCTTTTAATAATTCTAAATAATTCTTTTGAGCAGTTCTAGTATCAATTAGTAATTGAGTTGTTTCTTGATGACCTTGATATTCTTTTCTATATTCTTCAATATATTTACGAGGTACATAAAGCCCGTGATTATTAATTATATCGTGGAGTTCAGAAAGAAATACATCATTAGGATTTTTGGCTACTTCTAATCTATGAAAATTGTTATTTATACTCGTTTTTGCCAGTATAATAAAATCAGTTGTATCAAGTTGATATTTAGAACAATATTCTTTAACGTCGGGATCGCTGACAATATTTTCTAGTTCTTTTTCTCTAAAATCACTATCTGGTATTTTTCCATATCTTGCATGTATGAATTGAAATGGTTCAAGAACTTTCTCTAATTCAATAAAAAGTGGGCTATACGCTCCCTTATATTTCATTATAGCGCCTATTAACAAACAATATGACAATTTTATAAATCTTTCATTAGTTATATTATGTTTATTAATAAAATTTTTCACTTCAATAATTCTTTCATCATTGGGAACATCTGAACAAGAACAATTTATATCACAGGTCCAATAATTACACAATTGGTTTTCACCATCACTTATTAATTTTAATCCACCCAAATAATATCTTAATTGTAAATCCTTATCATCAAGTCTATTTATTTCTGATTTTTTCATTTAAATCCTCCCTTTAAATTATTTTAACATATTATTTCTTATTTTTTAATATTTTCTATTTTTAATCATTAGGTAGTTATTACTACCTAATTTGTTGGCTAGAAATTATAGTCCAATGGACAATGTTTGTAATCATATGTCGCTAAACAGAAAATGAGCTAGCATTTTGTCGATGTTAAAATAATTATAATGTTATAATTAATTAGGGAGGTTATGAAAGATGATAGAAAAAGGCAATACAGACATATTCGAAGGATGTAAATTTGATGTGGATATTTTTCTAGAAAAGTTTCCAGAAACTCGTTGTTTATCTAAACAAGAGATAATGGCAATTCATTCTTATTGTGAGACTGAAAAAGAATATAATTTTTCTAATAATACCATTTTAGGTAGTGGAAGGTCAGCATGTGATAAATGCATTTTTAAAATAGAAGATGGTCGATGGATTGTGTGGGAAACTGATGAAAGAAGAGGTTTTAATTCTGCTAGAGAATTTGATACCGTTGTGGAAGCGTGTCTTTATTTAATATCTTTACCAAAAAATGTTATTAACGAAAATCAATGTGAAGACTTTTTCAATAATATATTAGATAGTGGTATGTCAAGTGAAGAAATGGAAGAATTTAGTCAAAACTTTAATTACACAATCAATAAATTAAAAAGGAAAAATAAATAAGCAATATATATTTGTTTGAAGTTAAAATTGCACATTTCAAATTGTGTATTTTTTTATAAAATAAGTTCATAGTATTTGATTTATTTTGGGGTGATTAAAAAAATAAAATGGAGATTTTTGACACCTAAAGCATTTTATTATATAATAACTACATATTTTGGGGGAATTATGGAAAATAATTTTGAAATTAAACAAGGTTATGGTCATAGCATTATTATTGAAAAAGATGGAACAGCATTTAGTGTAGAAAAGGGACCTGATGGCGATATTTGGTTTAATTCAGCCAGTGGTGATATAAGATTGCCAATCAGTTTTTGTTCAAGAAATCAAGAGGAATGGCGAAGTTATGTCATTTTTGAAAATTTAATGAAATTAATAGTTGGAAGATATATTTTAACCGGTGATGATAAGGATGATTATAGCCTTTTACCAAAAGATTTTATAGATTTAGAGAGTAAAACTATAACTTGGCATTCGGACAGTGAAAAAGATAATAAATTAGAATTACAATTTGGAAAAAAAGAAATTATAGTTTCAATATCTAGAGATGAGAATGAAAGCAATAGAACTTATGATAATTCTATCAAAGTACGAATCAGAACTAGTGGTTCAAATTATGAATACTATTATCAAGAATTTGAAAAATTTTTTAATGAATTATCTAGTTTTGCATATCAAGTTGAATCAATTAGTAAAAGATATGTTTCTCCTAATGAAACCAAATCTGTTACACAAAAAAATTGTCTTTATTTGAAAAAAATTAAAAAATAATGGTGTCAGTAGTATTAATATCACAATACTTTTGACGCCATTTTCTTTATTTATACCATTAATATGCCTTATATAATCTTTTAATTTCTTTAGTAATTCTCTTTTTATCCATTTTTTTATTACCTAATTTTATGACATTATTTAATATTTGAACAGTTTTTTAATAAGCCAAAAAAACGATAATCCACATAATATTAATAATGATAAAATAAGTATTCCCCAAAATATATTTATGACAATAGCGAATGCTAAAAATGCAATTATGCAAATCATCATGTATAGTGGTGTTGATATTTTTAAAAACCAATCACCAATCTTTTTAGTAAAGAATGTTCTTCTAATGTTATTGGTACCTTCTTTGAACTGTTTTTTATATAATTCTTTTTCTTCATTAGTTAATTTTTCTAAATAATTACCTGATTTCTTCAATTCTTGTTCTCTTCTATCTATATCTTTTATGGTATTTTTAAGAAATAGAAGTAAAATTATAATAGCTCCAATACCAATCCATACTTCATTAACTATTAATGATACTAGAAAAAATATTATGCCTGCCAAAGCACACAAAACATAGACTAAAGGTCTGGTAATTCTAGGATCATTTGTTGTAAAACTTAATGATTTTGAATATCCCTTATGATATCTGATGCGGTTATTCATACCAATATTATGAATATCATTTTGACAGATAAATCCATCTTCTGGTGTTGTTTCTATTGTTTCAACTTTTGTATATAAACCATTGTCTTCTTCTTTGTCTACCAAAATTTTTTTCTCCACAATCATTCCACCTCTATATTAATAATTTTATCATACTATGAAATAATTTTATAAAAATTTAAAGAATAATATATTTTTTTTCTTTTTATGATATAATGATAATATAGAGGAGGGTATAGATATGAGAAATATGCAAAAATATGTTGCGGAATTTTTAGGAACAATGGTACTTGTAATGTTTGGATGTGGTAGTGCAGTTGGCATTAATAAGTTATTAGCAACGCAAGCTGTCATTCCACTTGGATTTTCTACATTGTTAATTGCAGTCGCTTTTGGACTTGCTGTAATGGTTGTTGCCTACACATTTGGAAGTGTATCTGGTGGACACGTTAATCCAGCCGTTTCTTTAGCAGCTTGCTTGAGTGGTAAAATGGAAGTTAGTGAATGCATTAAGTACATAGTTAGCCAATTCCTTGGTGGAATTGTTGGAGCTGCTGTCCTAGTAATGCTTTTCAACAGTAACGCTTCGCTTGGAGCAAATGGATTTGGTGAATTGAGTGCTTTAGGAACTGTTTGGTACCGGGCATTGGCTGTTGAAACAATTGCTACAACGGTATTTGTTCTAGTAGTTTTATGTGTTACAAGTAAGAAAGAAACTTCAGCTATGAGTGGTCTTTTAATCGGATTAGCTCTAACTGTTGTTCACATTTTTGCAATTCCATTTACAGGAACTTCTGTAAATCCAGCTCGTAGCTTTGGGCCAGCTTTATTTACTGGTGGAGTAGCTCTTGAACAAGTGTGGTTATTCATTGTTGCGCCATTATGCGGTGCTGTTATAGCTGCTTTGATATATAAGTATCTCATTCAAGAAAAAAATGCAAAATAAGAAAAGAACTGAAAAGTTCTTTTTTTTAGGAAAAAGCACCTCCAAAGTTAAAAATATGATTAAGGAGGTGAAAAAAAGTGTTTAAAGAATATCAATGTGTGATGCAGGAAGGAGCCAAAGATTGTGGTGCTTGTTGTCTCTTGACGATAATTAAGACATATGGCGGTAATGTCAGTTTAGAGTATTTACGAGATTTGACGAGAACGACTAAAGATGGCACCAATGCATATTTAATCATGAGTGCTGCTAAAGAATTGGGTTTTACATCTAAAGCTGTAAGAGGTAGTATTTTTGATCTTGAAGATAATATGTTTCCTTGTATTGCTCATGTTATTGTCAATAAAAGTATGGGACATTTTATTGTCATTCATCATTTGGATCGAAAAAAGAAAATTTTGACTGTTGCTGATCCAGCCATAGGAAGACGACTGATGTCCTATCAAGAATTTTTAGAGATGACGACTAATCAATTTTTATTGTTCACTCCTACCAAGAAAATTCCTAATTATGATAATAAAAATACTTTACGAGAAATGTTCAATATAATTATGCAGAACTATAAAGAATTTTTAATAAGTATTTTTGTCTTTTCCATAATCTATGTAATGATTAACATAATTAGCTCATTTAATCTACAATTTATCATTGATAATGTCATCGCCTATAATTCGAAAAACAATTTACTATTTATATTGGCAATTATGCTTTTTTTAACAGTTATAAAAACAATTAATTCATATATACGCAATAATCTGTTAAGCTATGTTGATCATCAAATTGATCACATTTTAGTAACTGATATCTTTAAACATATAATTTCACTTCCTTACCTATATTATAAGAATAGAACTACTGGCGAAATTATTGCGCGAATCAATGATTTATCTGAAATAAGAGATGTGATTAGTAAGTTATTCATAACTATTTTTGTCGATTTAATTTTAGTCATCTTCGTCTTTTTCTCATTGTTATCCATCAATGTGAAATTGACTCTTTTAGGAATAATTATCATTGGCTTTTATGTCTTTATTCTATTTATTTTTAATCCCATCATTAGTAGCTATGTAAAGAAAACTAAGGAGGATAATGCATTAGTCAATTCTTATTTACACGAGTCGATAACGAGTATTGATACAATTAAAGGATTATCATTAGAGGAGATAATAAATGATAAGTTTTTAATTAAATATAATAGACTTATCAACAACAGTTTAAGATTCAATAAAATATATAATTTAGAAAATTTTTTCAAAGAATTAATTGATTCGGTTGGTTTATTGATAATTTTGTTTATTGGAACAATATTGGTTTTAAATCAAGCAATGAATTTAGGCGAATTAATCACCTTCAATAGTTTAATAATTTATTTTTTAGAACCGATTAAAAATGTCATTAATTTTGATATAGATCTAAAAAAAGCCAGGGAATCAATTAAAAGAATTAATGATTTATATAGTATCAAAAAAGAAGAATTATATTTAGATGAAAAATATACTAATAATGAATTTAAAGGTGATATTAAAATCAAAGATTTATCTTTTTCGTATGATAATAGAAATAAAATTTTAAATAATATTAAAATCAATATCAAGAAAGGAGAAAAAATATTAATTACTGGGAATAGTGGATGTGGCAAGAGTACCTTAGTGCGATTGTTGATGAAATATATAGATGTAGAAAATTCTAAGATTCTCATTGATGATAAAGATATAAATTATTTTAATATTAAAGAATTGCGAGAAAAGATAAGTTATATATCCCAAAATGATATTTTATATAATGACACTATTTATAATAATGTTACTGTAGCTAATTATGTTGACTATGATACATTTTTAGATATTTGTAAGATTACGAAAATAGATGAGATAATTGCTAGATCTAATTTAGGGGCTTCACTATTGATTGAAGAAAATGGTTTTAATTTAAGTGGTGGTGAAAGGCAGAGAATTATGTTGGGAAGAGCCCTTTTAAAGAAAGCTGAAATATATATTTTTGATGAGAGTTTGAGTCAAATTGACATAAAGAAAGAGCGACAAATACTTAAAGATATTTTTAAAAAATATAAGGATAAAACCTTTATAGTCATATCACATCGCTTTGATAATGCTGATTTATACAATAAAAAAATAGAGTTAAAGGATGGTAAAATAATTGATTGATATCAGCGATTATAAATTGGTTTATCAACAAAAAATAAAACATATTAGCCATATTTGGTTTGTCATTCTATTTCTTATAACTATAGGTATTATATATTTAAATAATAATTTTAAATACTATTCTTATTATTCAACTAAAGGAGAATATAAGGATGATTATTTATACTTGTACGCTTTAGTAGATGATATTGAAAAAATAACTGATAACAGAGAAATATTTATTGAAAGGAAAAAATTTGCTTACAAAGTATCATCTATAAGTAGTGAAAATCTTTATTTAAACAACAATTATTATAAAGAAATAAAATTATCAATAGATGATGATTTAATTGATAATACGGTTGTTGATGTGAGAATTATAAGTGATGAATATCATCTTTTAGAATATGTATTTAAAACAGTCTGGAGGTAATTGAATGCATGAAATTGAAGAAAAAGAATTAGAAATGGTCAAGGGTGGTGGTATATCGCCTTGGATAGCAGTAGGTATTGGTGCTGTACTGGTATTTATTATTGGTGTCTATGATGGATTTACTCGACCACTTTCTTGTCATAAGTAGGTGATATTTTGCATCCTATCGAAAAGGAAGAAGAATTGTTGGCGATAAATGGTGGTGTCAGTTTCGGAAGTGGAATATTGAATGCACTAGCTAGTGGTGCACGTATTCTTTTGGAACTTGGAAGAAGCCTTGGTTCATCAATAAGAAGAAGTATGACGGGAAACACCTGTTAAAAAGAAAGACCTCACGGTCTTTTTTTGTGAAAAAATATAAATTTAAATGAGAATTAATTGTGTTGTATTATTTACAAGTATGATAAAATGATAGTATAATGAATATAAGAATATGAAAGATGGAGGAGCTAATTGTGAGGAAGATATACACAGGTATTGATATTGGTACTGATAGTATTAAGGTTGTTGTTTCGGAAATTGATAATAATAATTTTTATGTATTGGCTTCGACATCAAAAAGCAGTAGTGGGATTAGAAGAGGACTTGTCGTTGATGAAACAGAAGCTGTTGCCTCTTTGAATCGAGCTCTTGATGATATTGAAAAACAGATTGGTGTTAGGCCTGATAAAGCCATTGTGACAGTGCCTTCTAATGGACGAAAACTTAAAATAGTATCAGGTGGAACTAAACTTAAGGATGAAAATGTTCCGATAACGGGACGTGATATTAATAATGTTTTAGAAAATTCAATTATTGGTAATGTTGATAGTAGTGATGAATTAGTCACGATTACGCCAATTGTATTCAATGTTGACAATATTGAAAACATTATTAATCCCCGTGGGAAAAATGGTAAGACTTTAGGTGTTAAAGCCGTTATTGGGACCGTTCCTAAAAAGTATTTGTATCCACATTTAAATATTTTTAAAGAAGCTGGAGTTGAAGTTGTCGATATAGCTTTCGGTAGTATTGGTGATTATTATATTGGGGCTAGCAAAGAAAAGGATAAAGCTCTCGGGGCAATTATAAATATTGGTGAAGAAACGATTAATGTATCTATTTTTAATAAGAAAATATTGATCAAGAATGAAATTATTAAATTGGGTAGTAAGAATGTTGATAATGATATTGTATACATATATGGGCTAGATTATAGTCAGGCACATTATTTGAAAGAGAATTTTGTTACAGCATCTACGAGTTATTCGGATGTTAATGAAACGATCGATGTCGAAATCAGTGATAATGAGACGAAGGTTATCAATCAAGAAGAAATTACAAAAGTCGTTGAGTCGCGGATTGTTGAGCTATTAAAACTTGCAAAAAATCAAATAAATAACTTAACAAACCGAAAAATTAGTTATATAATTGTTACAGGTGGTATTACAGAATTGACAGGTTTTAATGCTGTAGTAGAAAATACGCTAGGTATAAATGCCAGTATATTAAATAGCAACATAATGGGAATTAGAAATAATAAATTTTCTAGTGCTGCTGGAATTATAAAATATTTCAATGATAAAATGATGTTAATAGATAAGACATATTCAATGTTTGATAAGAACCAAGTTGACACTATTATGAGATTTAATAATGATACAGAATTCCCTTTGGAACAAGAAAATACTGTTGATGATGAACAATTTAATTAAGGAGGTTATTTATGTTTGGTGATTTAGCAATGGACCAATTAGCTAAAATCAAGGTAATTGGTATAGGTGGTGGCGGTGGTAATGCCGTTAATAGAATGATTGAATCTGGAGTTAAAGGTGTAGACTTTATTGTGGCTAATACTGATGCCCAAGTATTGAATACATCATTGGCTGAAACGAAGATTGCTCTTGGAGCAACTTTGACCGATGGATTAGGTGCTGGAGGAAAGCCTGATACAGGAAGAGAAGCCGCTGTTGAATCTAAAAAAGAGATTGAAGAAGCTCTTAAAGGTGCTGATATGGTCTTCATCACTTGTGGTATGGGTGGAGGAACTGGTACCGGAGCTGCACCAATCGTTGCCGAAATAGCTCAACAGTTAGGAGCTCTAACAGTAGCTATCGTTACTAAACCATTCACTTTTGAAGGTCGTAAGAGAATGGAAAACGCTATCGTTGGCCTAGAAGAATTAAAGAAACATGTTGATACATTGATTGTCATTCCTAATGATAAATTGCGTGAGATTATTGATAAAACAACGCCAATGCTTGAAGCATTTAAAGAAGTTGATAATGTTCTTAGACGTGGAGTTCAATCAATATCTGATTTGATTGCTGTTGTCGGTTTAGTAAACTTGGATTTTGCTGACGTCAAAGCCGTTATGAAAGATTCTGGTAATGCCATTATCGGTATCGGTATTGGTATGGGTGAAGATCGGGCAATTGAAGCCGCAAAACAAGCTGTATCATCTCCACTTCTTGAAACGAGTATTTCAGGAGCAACCGACGCCATTATTAATATTACTGGTGGAATGAATTTAACATTATTTGAGGCTGAACAAGCAGCTGAAGTTGTTCGCGCAGCCGCTAATACTGATATAAATACTATTTTTGGTTCAGTTATCAATGAAAATTTGACCGATGAGGTAATCGTAACCGTCATTGCGACTGGATTTGATAAGACGGCTCGTGAAAAAAGTGCTCATCCAGCTGCTACGGTTGTTAGGAAACAGGTACCTGAGCAAGCACCAACTCCTCAACCTGAACGCGTTACGCCAAAAGAAGAGCCAGATCTTCTCGATGATGACGATGATGATGAAAATGGCGCTTATGAGTTGCCACCATTCTTGCGAAATAGAAATTATTAAGGTTCAATGTCAAGAAGTGTTGGTGAAACCAAAAACTAATGATAAATGAACTATGTAGAGAACTGAAAATTTA
>CANROW010000034.1 GCA_947632345.1 uncultured Bacilli bacterium
TCAAAGATATATTGAAAAACATAATTCTAAAAAGAAAATTATTTCTTAGTTAGGAAATTTTCCCTTGATAGTGACAATAATTTTTATTTTTATTGACAAAAGGCTTTTTTTATGAATCATTAATTAAAAAGACCTATTTGGTCTCAACGATTAGTTTGATAGCTGTTTTTTCTTCTCCATCTATTACTATATCAGTAAAAGCGGGAATACATATAATATTTTTTCCACTTGGGGCGATAAAACCTCGGGCAATCGCAATTGCTTTGATAGCTTGATTAACAGCCCCAGCTCCTATTGTTTGTATTTCAACACTATCTCGTTCCCTAAATGTATTAGCTAGAGCGCCAGCCACAGAATTAGGGTTTGATTTAGATGATACTTTTAATATTTCCATTATTTTCATTCCTTTCAATAATTTATATGTAGAGGATAAAAATAATATTCAAAAAAAGAGACCTCATGTCTCTTTAAAATTCTAATGTTTCTACTTCTTCTGAAGGTTTAGCGGTTTCCTCTGTCTTTGGCTGTTCAGCAACTGGTGTCGGCTCAGCTTTAACTTCTGGAGTAGCTTCAGGTGCTGGAGTTGTTGTTTCAACTGCTGGTTGCTCTGTCGTCGGAGCTACTGGTTCAGCAGGAACTTCTACTCTTGGTATTGCTCCAGTATTCTCAAGTGGATCAGCTCCACCATAAGCCTTTCTAGGCTCTTCGTTCGCATTAACATTAACTTGTGGATTACTCGTTGCTCTATTTATATTGTTATTTTGAATTATTTTGACTTTTAATATAAGCATCAATAATGTCCCTCATTTGTGGAGATTGAACTGTTCCTTCTGTTTTTGGTTGCTCAACAGCTGGTGTTGTCTCCGCTTTAACTTCTGGAGTAACTTCAGGTGCTGGAGTTGTTGTTTCAACAGCTGGTTGCTCTGGAGTTGGAGCTACTGGTTCAGCAGCTGGTGTTTCTAATACAACCTCTTCACTCTTTGGTTGTTCAGCAACAGGCTCAACTGTAGGTGTTGCAGTTTCAACTGCTGGTGTACTTTCAACTGGCGCAGGTGTTGCAGACGCTGCAGGTATGACAACTTGCTCCTGATTTACTTGTTGTGCAGGTTGTGTTGCTTCAGTAGTCGTAGGAGCTACCTCAGGTGTAGTAGCTGGAGTCTCAGCAGGAGTACTTGGAGCGGTCTCCCCATCTTTACCTTTTTTTCCACTTAAAATAAAAATTATTAATCCTATAAGTAATAGAATCAAACCGCCAGTAATTAATAATCCTTCTGTACTTGTAAACCAACTTATGTCAAAGCTCATGTATTGCATAAAAATTCATCTCCCTCGATATTCTATATAACCTATCATCATATTCTATTAACAATATATCAAAAATAGAGATTAAATGCAAGTTAATTTATAAATTTATATCTTAAAATTTATCCAAATATCATTTTGAGATGGTTTTGATATAAATATCATTTTTTCACCACTAATTGGATGTGAGAATTCTAATTTGTAGGCATGTAAAGCAATTTGTTTTTTATCTTGTAATCCATATCGTTGATCACCATAAAGAGGAAAATGACGCGAAGAAAATTGAATGCGAATTTGATGATGACGACCCGTTTTCAAATCAATTGATACAAGTGTTAGATTTAAAAGTTTATTACGTTCCACTACTTTATAATATAGTTCTGCATATTTGCCATGTTCTTCATCTGTTATAAAGCTATTATTATCCGCATCTTTTGCGATATAGTCAATGAACTCGCCCTCATCTTTTAATGTTCCGTCGTCATGAACAACAGCCATATACTCTTTTTTTAATAGGTGTTTTTGTACTTGGGTAGATAAGCGACTAGCAGCTTTTGATGTCTTAGCAAAAACCATAACGCCGCTGACTGGACGATCAAGTCGATGAACTAACCCCAAATATACATTACCAGGCTTATGGTACTTTTCTTTTAAATAATTCTTAATGAGTGTCAACATATCAATATCATTGGTATTATCGCTTTGACTCAATATATTATTAGGTTTTACTACTACAATTATGTGATTGTCTTCATACAATATCTCGAAATCAGTCTGCATTTTCATACCTCGATACAATACCGCATGGCAAAATTAAGTCGCTATTCTTAATTGGTAAGCCAATCTCTTCAGAATAAATCTTTCCACTATACTTTTTACCAACGGTCATCTTTAAAATGTTAGTAAAAATATCTTTTGACAAGCCTGTAGAATAAGAATTAATAATAAAGAATAGTGGCTGTTCAGTTAACAAATCATTGCATAAGTTGACTAATTCAAATAAATTTTTTTCAATATCCCAAACCTCACCATTACTACCACGACCATATGATGGTGGATCCATTATGATCGCATCATACTTATTTCCTCGCCTAATTTCTCTTTTGACAAACTTGATGACATCATCAACAATATATCTAATTGAAGCCTTTTCTAAGCCACTCGCTTTAACATTTTCTTTAGCCCAATCAACCATTCCTCGCGATGAATCAACATGAACCACAGTAGCACCAGCACTCAAACAAGCAACACTTGCTCCGCCAGTGTAAGCAAATAAATTGAGAACCTTGACCGGGCGACTACAATTTTTAATCTTAGCAATCATAAAATCCCAATTAACTGCTTGTTCAGGAAAGAGTCCCGTATGTTTAAAACCCATTTGCTTGATATTGAAACATAAATTCTTATACTCTATTTTCCAACTCTCAGGAGTTCGCTTTAGATTTTCCCAACAACCCCCACCCTTATTACTGCGATGATAATGGCTATTAATATTTTTATATTTCTCGATGAGATTACCATTATCCCATATTATTTGTGGGTCTGGTCTGAGCAAAAAGATGTTCCCCCATCTTTCTAATTTCTCGCCATTAGAACAATCAATCAATTCATAATCTTTCCAATCGTTTGCTAAAATCATTCAAATCACCAAAGCTATTATAACATAATAACATCAAAAATTAAAAAGACTATTGGCACATCTGTCAACAGTCTTCATAACGCAAATCTATTTTTGATAAAAATCTGTCATAAAATGATTGTATAATTCTTGACACTTTTCACTATCCATAGCTTCTACTTCATCTAAAGCATATTTAATTCCCAATTTCTTATATTTATCTTTAGCCATGGTATGATATGGTAAAAATTCTATTTTTTCTATATTAGCATGAATAAAATTTGTTTTGATAAAATCATTCAATTTTGCTAAATAATCATCATTATCCATCATACCAGGAACAATTACTTGCCTAATCCAAAACTTTTTATTAAGACGATTAGCGACCTCTAAAAAATCAAAAACTTTTCTAATGTCTGAACCAGTCAATTCTTTATATCCGTCAGCATCAATATGTTTAACATCAAAAATGATAAGATCAACATTACTTAAAATTTCTTCATATCGGCCAACCCCAATTCCAGCCGTGTCCAAAGCAATATGAATGTTTTCTTTTTTTAATAACTTACACATCTCTAATAAAAAGTCTGGTTGCATTAAAGGTTCGCCACCTGAAAAAGTGACTCCACCTCTATTTCTTCTAAAATAAGGCTTAAAGCGAAGAATTTTTTTCAAAAGTGATTCACTATCAATATTATCCGCTTTTTTTAACCACATTTCTGGATTATGACAATATTGACAACGCAACTGACATCCTGTTAAAAATACGACTGCTCGTATACCCGGACCATCGACTAGTCCAAATGATTCTACTGAACTTATACTACCTTTTACCATAAACTACATCTTCTCATGAAAAGTACGAGAAATAACCTCCTCTTGTTGTTTCCGCGTTAAACGATTGAAGCGAACCGCATAACCAGAAACACGAATTGTTAATAGTGGATATTTTTCAGGATTTTCCATTGCATCAATCAATGTTTCACGATTTAAAACATTGACATTCAAATGATGAGCACCCTGAACAAAGTAACCATCTAATAATGATATCAAATTATCAACTTGATC
Source organism: uncultured Bacilli bacterium (assembly GCA_947632345.1). Taxonomy (GTDB): domain Bacteria; phylum Bacillota_I; class Bacilli_A; order RF39; family UBA660; genus RUG11788. The sequence goes on from CANROW010000034.1 coordinate 3,989, forward strand.
TTCTCTAGTTTTACCAAGCGATGATGGAACAATTGTAAAGGTATTGGAGATACCATCTTTACAGCATTTGGCATATTCAAGTTTCGCTACAGAATTTAAACTAGCAATAGCACCGCTGCTATCACGACCATGCATTGGGTTAGCACCTGGAGCAAAAGGAACGCCAGCTTTACGGCCGTCGGGAGTTGATCCTGTTTTTCCACCATACACGACATTTGATGTGATAGTTAGAACACTCATCGTCACCTCTGAATTACGATACGTCTTATGCTTTGCAAGTTCTGAATGCATCTTTTCCAATATATCTTTAGCGATGTTATCAACGCGATCGTCATCGTTACCATATTTTGGAAAATCTCCTTCTATTTCAAAGTCTATAGCAATTCCATCTTCGTTTCTAATCGGTTTTACTTTAGCATATTTAATGGCAGATAGACTATCGGCCGCAACTGATAGACCAGCAACACCATAAGCCATATACCGATGAACGTTGGTATCATGTAAAGCCATTTGTCCAGCCTCATAAGCATATTTATCGTGCATATAGTGAATGATGTTCATTGCATCAGAATAAATTTTAGCTACTTTTTCTAACATTTTAAAATAGTTGGCCCGAACTTTATCATAGTCTAGTACTTCATCCGTCATCTTTTCAAAACCTGGTATTACTAATTGGTTAGTCATCTCATCAACCCCACCATTGATAGAATAAAGTAGCGACTTAACTAAGTTACAACGTGCTCCAAAAAACTGCATATCCTTACCGACCCGCATAGCTGATACGCAACAAGCAATTGCGTAATCATCACCATATATTGGTCGCATTATATCATCATTTTCATATTGAATAGCATCAGTATCAATCGATATTTCAGCACAAAATTCTTTAAAGTTTTCTGGCAATCTCTCGCTCCACAAAATTGTCATATTAGGTTCAGGTGATGGATGAAGATTGCGCAAAGTATTAACGATACGATAACTCGTCTTAGTAACCATACTTTGACCACTATTATTGATACCACCAATTGAACAAGTTACCCATGTCGGATCTCCGGTGAACAATTCATCATAATCAGGTGTACGCAAATGCCTAACTAACCGTAATTTGATGACGAACTGATCAATTAATTCTTGAGCCGCCTCTTCTGTTAACGTACCATTTTCTAAATCTCTTTGAATATATATATCGAAGAAAGCATCAACTCTTCCCAAACTCATAGCTGCGCCATTATTTTCTTTAACGCTAGCTAAATACCCAAAATAAGTCCATTGAATAGCCTCTTTAGCATTCTTAGCTGGTCTTGAAATATCAAAGCCATATTTCGCAGCCATTTTTTTCATCTCATCCAAGGCCCGATACTGCATTGATATCTCTTCACGAATCCTAATTAGCTCATCAAACATTTCTCCAGTTGATTGATAATTATCTTCCCATTCTTTTTTCTTACATTCCATTAAGTAATCAATACCATACAAAGCAATTCTTCGATAATCACCAATTATTCTTCCCCGACCATAGGCATCAGGTAATCCTGTCAATAAGCCAACGTGACGCGCCGTTCTAATCTCTTTAGTATAAGCATCAAATACACCTTGGTTATGGGTCTTTCGAAATTCATTAAAATATTTATCAACAGTTGGATTCAATTCATAATTGTAAGCCTTTAACTCTTCATATACCATTCTGATTCCCCCATACGGGTTAATCATTCTCTTTAGAGGAGCATCCGTTTGTAAACCAACTATGATATCATCATCTTCAGAAATATATCCGGCTTCAAAACTGTTTATACCAGACATATGCTCAGTATCTATATCTAAAACATGCTTTTTTCCCTCTTCTGTCACCAATTCTTCATAGCGTGTTAAAACGCGTTTTGTCTTTTCGGTTGGTTGCGCTAAAAAACTAGAATCACCTACATAAGATTTATAGTTATTTTGAATGAAATTACTAACATTTATTTCATTTATCCATTCACCACTCTTAAATCCTTGCCACTCTTCTTGCATATTATCTCCTCCTTCTATTCACTATTACAATAATAGCACAATTAACACTTCTTTACTATATAAAAACACACTTTACAGATTTAATATGTACATATTTTGACAACTTATTACGATTAGTATTTTTAGCTCTAACTTTTGTTTCAATGCATCGTTTTTTATGTTATACTATTTACATATGGAGGTAGCCTATGGGGAATAAATATGATGGAAATTTAAAAGATGTTGAATTCAATATTTTATGGGAAGGTAAACCATGTGGTTTATTACAAAGATTTTTAACTAAAATAAATCTCAATTTTACAACATATCAAATTACTAAAGATGAATTAATTGTAATTACAGGTTTTTTCAAAAGAAAATTAAATTCATGTGAACTATATTTATTAAAAGATCCTGATTTAACCGATAATTTATATCAAAGATTTTTAGATATCAGTACCATTTCTGTAAAAGTCGATACCCATAATCATTCGAATGATGGTCACGCCTTTAACAGAGTCATTAAATTAAAAAATATTAAAGATGGTTCAAAAGTTAGAAAACTCCTTCGTGACGCTATCGAAAAAGATGTAATGGAACGACAAATAACGTATTTTGACAAAGTATAAGAGAAAACAAATTGTTTTCTCTTTATTTAGTTATATTTACATTTTTATTTTTTTTATGACATTAAAAACATCATCTTCAATTTGTGAGTAATTAGTATCTCTTAAAATCAACATTAAAACTAAACACTTACCATTAGCATTATGAATATAATAGCTTTTTCCCTTGTAGTTGCTATCTGTAATTTTTTGAAAATCGACACCAAAATAATAATAATCGGTTTCATCAAGTTGTTTCATTTCAGGCATAGCATTGCTGAAAACCAGCGTATCAGAACGACTAAACTCATTCATATATGCATTATATAAATCACTTCGAACATTAGCATCATTCATATTTAATGATAAATCAACCGTCTCATTAGGAAATACTAAAAAAGTCGATGTGCCGTTACCATACTTTAAAGAAAAAAAAGAATTGTCATTGGCATTAAATTTCTTCCATTTATTTCCCATATATTCAACCGTATAATCTTCAGCAGTGTACTTTAACACTTGTGTCTTATATAAAAAGTTTGTCACACCAATGGCAAATAAAATGATAAAAATAGTTGATGTAATAAGAAATAAATTAATATCAAATCTCTTTTTTTTATTCGCAATTTGTGTAGTATTAACCATTGGCAATCCACAAGTGGGACATGGTTCATTAACGTCTTTGATAAGACCACCACATTTATTACAATAGATCATATCAATCACCTACTATAATTATAAAATAGCACATTATTTCTAAAAAGAAGAGTTTTATTTTTTGATTTAAAGTAAAGTTTACAATATATCTAGTTCATTATTTGTAATTTGCATAATATTTACGTAGAAAATATAATATTTTAATGATAGAATTAGATAGTTAGGAGATAATATATGTTATTAATAACCAAAAGAAGTGAAAAAGTAAAAAAGAATTTAGAACGTTTTAGAAATACAAAATTTAATTATGAAAACTTTATTAGTGAATATTATATTGATGACGACGGCAACGCTTATATTTCAGCTAGGGTTTCATCAATTGATGATGTAATTTCTAAGTACTCTATCCAAAATTATGAATGGGCCAATTCCGAATTCATCAACTACATCGAAAACGTTGCTAACTACATTCCTATTGAAGAAACGATTGTCTTAGAAATATGTGGACATAAATTTAACGATCAAGAACAAACTCTAATTAAAAAGGTTATTTCTCAATACTTTGGTCTTAAATTAGGAGATTCTATTATTGATATTAATATTAATAAGAAAAAATCCTTCATTTTACTAATCTTTGGCATTGTCAGTCTAGCACTATTCGTAATACTAAATTTCACTAGCACTAGCACTACTTTTTTAGAGTTAGCCCTATTGGCATTATGGTTCTTTCTATGGGAATACTTGGATGTTAGATTATTAGAAAGAAGTAAGCTATCAGTCAAAAAAATAGAGGCTGCCCAATTAGCCAACTTAAAAATTGTTTTTAATGAAAATGAAAAATAAAAAGAAAAATCTTCTTTTTATTTTTTTGTCCAATAAATATTAGCGTCATCTGCTCCCCATGGATAATTCAATAAAATATTTTCATAATTATCAATGATGATGTCACTTAAATAAGAGTTATTACTAAAAGCATCAACCGCTATATCCTTTATATTATTTGGTAAATATACTTCAACAAGATAGTTTCCATTAAATGAATCTTTTTCAATTTTATTAACAGAGTTAGGGATAGTAATGGAAATAATACCTGTTTCGTAAAAAGCTTTTTCGCCAATTGTCAATAAATTAACACCATTTTTTAAATTAGGGACTTCAATACCACTTCGCGCTTTACCACCGTAACTGATGATCTTACTATAATCAATGACGTGATTAGAATTCCTCTTATAAAAAAACGCTTCATCGCGATCCAATTGATTATCATTGAAACAAGCATTTCCTAACATAACTGTATCTGGAAGCTCCAAGCTCTTTATTGCATTATGAATAAAAGCACCTTCACCAATATCAACGATACTATTAGGAATGGTCAAAGATTGCAATTGATTATTGGCAAAAGCATATTCACCAATTTTAATAATTGTATTAGGAATTATGACATTCGTTATACCTAAACCATCAAAAGCATGGTCGCCAATCTTCGTTATTATTGTCCCATTAATCGTACTTGGAATAGTAACATTCTTACCATGATTATTATATTTAACAATGGTATCTCCATCGACTTCAAAACCTTGATATGAAGCGAAAATATATGATGTTTTGTAATTATTATAAATATTAAATATTTTATTAGCTAAACAGATAAATAATATGATGACAACTAAAATAAATATATAAAAATTTCTATTCATAGTACATTAAATGAATCTAATTAAAAAAAATGCTTAAATTATACATAAAAACATTTAAATAAGTCAACCTATTAAAGAAAGGAAGATAAATATGAAAGATAAAAATGAATTATTAGAATATATATATCAAACTACCGATATGGGGAAAAATAGTTTGGAGACCTTACTAAATGCTTTAGAAGGAAAAGATAATAAAATTAAAGTAGTTGTAGAGAAACAATTGAAGGAATACGAAAAATATTATAATGAAAGTGAGAAACTATTAAAGAAAAACAAAATTAAACCTAAAACTAAAGGACCTATGTCTGAAATGATGAGTAAAATGGGAATAAATATGAATGTCATGAAAGACAATAGTGATGCTAAAATGGCTGAGATGATTATACAAGGACTCACAATGGGAATAATTGAAATGGAAAAGAAAATTAAAGATTATAAAGATGAAGTTGATAAAGATATAATCGATCTTGCCAAAGATGTTTTAAAGTTTCAAGAGAAAAGTTTAGAAGAAATAAAAAAATACCTTTAGAATTAACAAATTCTATTTAAATCGTATTATTTACGATATGATTATCAAATTTTTTTGAACATAATAATATTGGTGATGTTAGTGGTAAATAACAATTTATACGATAGAAAAGAGTTTATTAGAACGATAAAATACAATTTGCGAAGAATAACTAAAGAACGAAATTTAACTGTTAATGAATTATCGGTCATGATTGATTTACAGTTTCAATCACTTGCTGATATGGAAAGTATGACTTTACTTGATAGATATCCTTCTTTAGAAACTTTGCGTAGGATTTGTTTAGCGACTAATACTGAAATAACAGAATTTTTTAAACCCATTCCAGAAGAAAAAAATGATTTCTAGCACATAGAAATCTTTTTTATTTATTTTGTTAAATATCGTATGTTATCTTTTAAGAAACACTTTTTTAAATAAAATATATTTTATTACAACAAAAAAAGTCCTAAATCAACAGGACTTTTTATAATCACATGGTCGAGAAGACAGGATTTGAACCTGCAACCACCTGGTCCCAAACCAGGTGCTCTACCAAATTGAGCCACTTCTCGATTATGGTGCGC
>CANROW010000035.1 GCA_947632345.1 uncultured Bacilli bacterium
ATAAAAAATTTAATCCAAATAAAAGAGTTTATGCCAAATTTGTTATAGGAGCTTATTATTATTTTGGTCTTGGCGAAATAGAACAAGATTATAATAACACATTTGAAATTATAAAAGAATGTGCTGATAAAGGACATATTGCAGCCATATATGATTTAGGAGCTAATTTCTATTACAATGGTAGAGGTACAGATGTTAATTATGAACTTGCAGACTTTTATTTAAATTTAGCAAAGGAAAACGGATTAAAAAGAGCAATAGATCTCTATGAAACAAGAAATAAAGTAAAAAAAGAATAACCGTATATCTATAATGATTTGTATGATATACTAAAAATGAAAAGTACACATTATCTAACAAAATACAAGTATATAATCTTTGAATGGCATTTCAATAATAAATTTGTTAAATTTTATTTTAGTGCCTAATTATTTTGTGAAAAGTAGATGTAAATGATTTTAGGAGAACCTTATTTATGATTAAAGTAAAAATATGCGCAAATAAAAGTATTGATGAAGCTAAAATGTGTCTGGAAGCTGGAGCTGATATAATAGGTATATTGGTCGGACAAGAGCATATAAGTAGTGACTTTGTCGATAAATATCAGGCTAGAGAGATAGCTGATTTTGTGAATAAAAGATGTGATGTGTCACTAGTTACTCATTTAACTGAAGCTGATAAAATAATTGAATTAACAAAATTTATTGGAAATAATATTATTCAATTGCATTCTAATATCGAAGAACAAGAGGTAGAAAAAATAGTAAAAGCCTTGCCTGATGTAAAGTTAGTTAGATTAATTCATATTTCTAATGATGGAAAAATCTGTACTGATTATAAAAAAATGGAATATGTTGATTACTTTTTATTAGATAGTTTTAATTTAAAAACAGATCAGGTTGGTGGCACTGGTCTAACTCACGACTGGAATGCTAGTGCGGAACTGATAAAAAGTTTAGATAAGCCTGTCTTTTTAGCGGGAGGATTGAATCCTAAAAACGTAAAACGAGCAATCAACTTAACTCATCCATATGGAGTAGATGTTAATAGTGGATGTAAAAATGAATTGGGAGTAAAAGATAAAGATAAAGTTAGAGAATTTATATATAATGCTAAAAGCTAAATTGTGATAAACAATAAGAATGAAAATTTTTAAAAATTTGATTTTTATAAGTTTTAAGCTAACAATTACAATTGAAATGTCGTTTATAAGTAGTTAAATAAATGTTATAATCGTTATGAGGTGTCTGTTTATGAATGTTGACAAAAATCTTCAAGAGTATATTGAAATGAATATTATTCCTCTTTATGCTAATAATTTTATAGGAGATGAGCAAGATAGAATTGCTTATGTCATGAGTCGAAGTAAAAAAATAATTGAAGAGAATGTCTTGGAGGTAGATGATAATGTTTTATATACTGTTATTAGCTACCATGATATACGTAAAAATAATGTTGAAGAAGGTCACGAGTTAACGAGTGCTGAAATAATGTATGCTGATGCTTTTTTAAAAGAGTTTTTTACAGAAGAACAAAGATTGATCATTAAAGAAGCTATTGAGGATCAAAGAGCTAATGCTCAAAAAGAACCAAGAAATATTTATGGTAAAATACTATCTTCAGCATCCCGTAATTCTTCTATAGAACAATGCTTAGAAAGGTCCTATAATTATGGCAAAAAGAAAAATCCGAATGCTACTGATGAAGAAATATATGAAGGTGCATATGAAGCACTTTTAAATAAATTTGGCGAAAATGGCTATGCTAAATTTTATTTTAAAGATTCAACTTATGAGCATTTTTTACATGATATAAGAGAGTTATTATCAGATAAAGACAAATTTATAGATAAACAAAAGAAATATATTTTAGAAATTAAGCAAAGAGGTAATAAACATGAAAATAAATGAAAAGTTAAAAGAATACGTTGAAGGCAATATTTTTCCTAGTTATCAAAAAAATGATTCAGGACATAATTTAGATCATATCAAGTATGTAATTGATCGAAGTTTAAGATTTGCAGAACAAGTTGAAAATATTAATTATGATATGGTTTATACTATTGCTGCTTATCACGATATTGGTCATTATATTGATGCTAAACATCACGAAAAGGTTTCAGCTGATATGTTGCTTGCTGATAATAATTTGCGCAACTTTTTTACAGATGATGAAATTAAAATAATGGCAGATGCTGTTTATGATCACAGAGCGAGTATGGAAGGCGAACCTAGAAGTATATATGGAAAAATAGTTTCTTCAGCAGATCGAAATACATTAGTGGATGTTCCTTTAAAAAGGACTTATGCTTATAGAGTTGAACATTGTCCAAATTATACATTGGATCAGATAATTGAAGAATCGAGATTACATATAATTAATAAATTTGGTTCTAAAGGTTATGCTACTGAAAAAATGTATTTTGAAGATTCTGAATATAAGAAATTTTTAGAAGATATATCTCTTTTAGCTGAAAATAAAGAAGAATTTAGAAAACGTTTCATTGAAGTAAATGGCTTGAATAATGATGTTGTTTTGTCTAAAAAGTATACTAAAAAAGATAAGTTAGTTTAGATGATATATACGGTGGTACATTCAAAAAAAATATTAAAATATTTATTAATAAAAGAAAAGAGGAGTAGTAATGAATATAAAAAATCTTGATAAAGAAAAGAAAAAAGAAATACTTACTGAATTTTATAATAATTTTGAGAATGGATTTGAGTTTGAAGAATTCCTCAAGCCATTTCTAGAAAAAATGGGTTTAGAAGAAGTTCGTGTGACAAAAAAAACAAATGATGGTGGCGTTGATTTGGAGTGCGTAAGGTACGGAATAGTTGAAACTAGTGGTGATTCTGTAAAATATAAGGTACAAGCAAAACGATATAAACCTTCTAAGCCCGTTCAGGTAGAAGTTGTAGATAGGCATCGAGGAATAATGAAAAATGGTGAAAGAGGTATTATAATTACCACTGGAAAATTTAGTAAACCAGCTATTCGTTCGGCAATATCTGAAATAGAGAGGCCAATTTTATTGATAGATGGAGAAGCACTAATAGATATATGCATAGAAAAAAACATTGGTTTTACGTATGAACCTATTTTTGATAAAAGTGAATTGTTGAAGTTTTATAAACAAGAATATGCAACTGTAGAAGAAAACGTAAATATGATTGTTTCTAATATTGAAAAAGATATAACAGCAAATGATATAAGAGCTAGAATAATTAGTATACCAAGAACAATCTTAGATATATTACCCCCTGATGAAGAAATTTTTAATTTGAATTTTAATGGAAATGAAATAAATAATGTAAAAATAAGTTCTGATAGAAGATTTTTTTCTAAAGGTTTAAGTGATATGTATAGACAGTATGGTCTCTTAACAGAAGATGGTGAATATCATCCAGCAAGAGCTATTTGGAGTTGTGATGGTAGCTGTATATATGTTGAACTAAAAAAATAATAATTTGTTAAAAAAATAAGAAAATCAAGTTGTATTAAAGTATTATTTCCGACAATGAATTAGAACTATATGGATATGTTAAAATAGTTCTACCAAATTTTATGATGAAACAGTTACTTTGATAAATAATTTTGTTAACTAACGTTTTATCGAATCATATATTATAATATCGTTTATTAATAAGATTTTTATCTATTTGTAGTTGGATAAACATGAGTTGACTTTAAAAACTTAAAATGATAAAATATAGTCGAAAAGAGAGGGATAGATATATGAATAAAAATTTGAAATCATATTTGTTAAAATCGACAGCTGTAATATCTTCTGGATCATTGATAGCTGTAGCTTCAGCGTTTGTATTACCTAATATGTCATTTGCAAAAGATCTTAATGTGAAAGATAGAATAGTACAGGAGGTTAATGATGTTGAAATGGTTGAAGAAGATAATACTCCTAAAGATAAAGTTGTTTTGAAAAAACTTGCTTCAGTTCCAAGTAGTGAAGTTGTAAATGATAATAAAAAAATAGATTATCAAGAGACAATCGTTAAACCAAAATCAAGTAAAAATGAAGAAACTTCTTTACAAGTTGAAAAAGAAGAAAATCCAAAGGTTCCTGAGACAAGTGAAGAATTAAATGTTGAAAAACCACAAGAGGAGGAAGAAATTACTCCACCAGTAAAGGAAGAGGAAAAAACTCCAGAGGTTAGTAAGACACCAGAAGTAGATGAACCACAAGAAAAAGAAGAAGAAATTGTTCCACCAGTTGAAGAAGAAAAACAGGATACTCCACAAGTAAATGAAGTACAAAAAAATGAAGAAACTCAAAATTATGCTGAACTAATTGAAGAAGCAGCAAGAAGAACACAAAATGTTGATAGTGCTTATTATCGCTTTTCACAAACTGGATATAGTGTTATAAGTGTTAAATATAACAAGAGTCAAAATAGAGAATATACTGTAACTGATGAAGGAGAAGAATACCTAGAAGGAATGCCTGGTCGATATACGCAAGATTGGGATCTAAGTGGATACTCTAAACAAGATTGGTGGAGAAAAGAGAGCGGTTCTAATGAATGGATAAGTAAAGGTAGAATTCATTCTGGTTTTGGTATGGCACCACTCAGTTTCCTAAATGATGTTAAATCTGCTACCTTAGTAAGTACACGTCCATTTAACCATTATAAAGTTGTCATCGATAAAGAAATGGCTAATAAAGCTGCTGATGTTCAATTCAGTAATCCTAATATGTTTAAAACTGATGTTACATTAGAAGTTTCAATAAATCATGAAGGATATATTGTTCTATTGAATCTTGACTGCAAGAAAGATGTTCTAAATGAAGGAGTTTCAGAAGTTTCACTTTGGTTACATGCTGGTGACTTCAATAAGACAGTTGTTCAAAGACCTAAAGAATTGGCAAATGTCACAATCACTGATACGCCAAAAAAAGATGAACTTACACCTACTAAAAAGGTAGAAATAAAAGAGAAGATAGCAGCTGCATACAAGAAAACAAGAGATGTTAATAGTGCAACATACAATTTAAATGGAAAAATTGTAATGTATAATCGCAACCAAAATGCGGCATTAATGCAAAATGGTGACGTTCGTACTTATTATGAAGGAACAGCTGGAAAATATATCGATCACGATTATGTAACTCCAGAATTCCAGCAAGATAGTTGGACTAAAACAGGTAGTGATGCTGAATGGCAAAAAAATGTTAGAAAACATACAACATTTACAGCTAGAGAATTATATTTCTTAGATATGATCTTCGATGTTACAAAAGTTGATGTTAAAGATGATGTTACAACTTACACAATAGTTATTTTGAAACAATATGCTAATCTAGCGTATAGTCATGCCTATGGTGTTAATGAAAAATTTGATGATAATATAACTATGACCGTTAGTCTTAATAAAGAAGGATATGTATGTGGACTTCACGGTGATTTCGGTGATAATAAGTTAGATTTAGAGTACAGTAATCTTAATACAACAACAATTCAAAGACCAGAAGATATAGCTTAAAAAGTTATTTATGAGTAAACACATTAGTGTTTACTTTTTTTGTGCGTTGCTATTTACAATACCATAGTAGACTATATAAATCTTTATCTATTCATTTTATCTTGACAACTGTTTATAACCTGTATATAATCTATATATACAGAGGTGCTTTATGGAAATTATAATTAGTAACTCAAGTGGTGTACCAATTTATGAACAAATCATTGAACAGATTAAGAGTAAAATTGTAGCTAATGAACTGACACCCGGTCAACTCTTGCCATCAATAAGAAATTTGGCAAAGGATCTGCGGTGTAGTGTGATAACGACTAAAAATGCCTATGATGAATTAGAACGTCAAGGGTATGTTAAAACGATTCCGGCTAAAGGGGTTTATGTCAATGAAATAAATCGCGATTTAGCTCGTGAGGAACAATTGAAAAAAATTGAAAAGATATTGGATTCGGCAGTTGTATTAGCTAAAATTAATAATCTCTCGCGAAAAGAGATTGATGATATACTTGATATTTTATATGAGGAGGACAAATGATGAAAAATATACTTGAAGTAAATGGTTTAACTAAAAAATATGATAATTTTGAATTAAAAAATGTCAGCTTTAATTTGCCAAGAGGAATGATTATGGGTTTTATTGGAGAAAATGGTGCTGGTAAAACGACAACTATTAAATCTATTCTTGATATCATTAAGGATTATTCAGGTAAAGTAAAAATCTTTAATTTGGATTATCGCAGTCACGAAGCCGAGATAAAAGAGGAAATTGGTGTCGTGTTAGATGATATGTTTTTCCCAGAAATCTTAACTGCTCAAGATATAGATAATGTGATGCGGGGAATTTATAAAAATTGGGATTCTAATTTATTCAATAATTACTTAAAAGACTTTGACTTACCGCGTAATAAACAGATTAAAACTTTATCAAAGGGAATGCATAAGAAATTGGAGATTGCGACAGCTTTAGCGCATCATCCCAAGTTGTTGATATTAGATGAACCGACATCTGGTTTAGATCCTGTTGCGCGTAGTGAAGTCATTGATATTTTTCAAGACTTCATTCAAAATGATGACTGTTCAATTTTATTTTCAACTCATATTACTACGGATCTAGAACAAATAGCGGATTATATAACGTTTATCAATGATGGAGAAATAGTTCTTTCTAAGACAAAGGATGAGTTATTAGACGAATATGGAATTGTTAAATGTCACGAAGAAGAATTCAATAAAATATCTAAAAAAGACTATGTTAAATATAAGAAAAATAAATGTGAATATGAAGTTTTAGTTGAGAATAAGAGAGAATTTAAGAAGAAATATAAATTTGAAGTGATTGATAAAATGACCTTGGATGATTTGATGGTCTTAATGATAAAGGGGGAAAAATAATGATCGGATTTATAAGAAAAGATTTAGCAATGATTAAGAGTAATTTTAAGTTATTAGCCATTCTTACAATTGTTTATTTGGGAATGAGCTTAGCTGGGCAAATGGATATTTCTTTCATATTGCCATTTATGTGCGTGATGATTATGATTTCAACTTTCAGTTATGATGAATTCAATAATTGGAATGCTTATGTTGTAACTTTTCCTAATGGTCGCAAAAATAGTGTTAAAGCTAAGTATATCGCTACTTTGTTGATGATTGTTATCGTCACTATTATTACCACTATTTTATCTTTTATTATTTCCTATGTGAGAACGTCGACAATTGACTATATCAACATTTTAGAAATGACTTTTGGTTTAATTTTTGGAACTTTATTAGTTCAAACATTTATGTATCCCATCATTTATAAATTTGGTATTGAAAAGGGCCGTATCGCTATCTTTATCATTGTCTTTGGAATCGTGATCTCTGGTGGTCTATTAAGTCAATTTATTGATTTATCAGGTGTCTTAAATGCCTTATCATTTCTTGAAAATTATTGGGTCATAACAATAATAATATTAAGTGTATTATTGACGTACGGCTCTTATAGAATATCGTTAGCTATTGAAATGAAAAAGAATTTCTAAATGATACAAAGTAGATTTAAATGAAGTTTAGATCTACTTTTTTAATGTTACAAAACTGTAAGATTAAATAATATTAATTCGTGGTATGATAATGTTAGGAAAGTGATGCTTATATGAGTAAAATTATGATAATTGAAGATGAAGAATTGATTTGTAATGAGTTAGCTAAACTTTTAGAAAATAATAATTATGAAGCAATTATTTTAAAAGATTTTAAGAATGCTCTAAATGAAATATTAGAATTAGCTCCCGATTTAATTTTACTTGATATAAATATACCTTTTATAAATGGAGAAGCTCTACTTCAAAATTTAAGAAAAGAATCTAATATTCCTGTGATCATGGTTACAAGTATTAATTCCGAAACGGATGAGGCCTTATCTATTTCTTATGGAGCGGATGACTATATTACGAAACCTTATAATCCTAATATTTTACTATTGCGAATAGGTGCCGTACTAAAAAGAACAAAGACAAATTATAATACCAATACAAATGAACTAACTTATAAAAAGTTAAAATTTGATTCTCAAAAAGGAATAATTAAAAGGGATGATATGGAAATAGAATTGACTAAAAATGAAATGATCATTTTTTCTTATCTATTAAATCATCAAAACAGGATTGTAACTCGTGATGAGTTAATGACGATTTTATGGGATAATTCCGAATATGTAAATGAAAATGCCTTAACGGTCAATATTAGTAGATTACGAAATAAATTAAAAGAAATAGGTTATGAAAATGCGATAGATACGCGAAAAGGAATGGGGTATATTTTATCATGAAAATAGGGGCATATTTTAAAGATAACTTATATAAATTATTGGTATTTATTGGTTGTTATACTATTAATTTACTCATATTCTTGGCATTTAAAGTTGATAAATCTGTCATTATATCTTCATCAGTCTTATATATCATCAGTTTCTTACTCATTTTATTAATACCATATTTTAGAAAGAAAAAGTTTTATACGGATTTACTGGCTAATACTTTAGCACTCGATAAAGGTTATCTAGTCTTAGAAACATTAAATAAACCAGAATTTTATGAAGGGGAACTATTATATCAAGCATTATATGACATTAATAAATCGATGAATGAAAATGTCAATAAGATAGAGGAATCTTTACAGGATTTTAAAGAGTATATTGAGATGTGGATTCACGAAGTGAAAATACCACTTTCTACTTTAGTTTTAATGAGTAATAATCATCAAGAACAATTTGATAAAAAGACCAAATTACAATTGAAGAGATTAGAAGATTATGTCGATCAAGTTCTCTATTATGCGAGAAGCGAAAATGCTGAAAAAGATTATTTAATAAAAGAAACGGATTTATCTAAAGTCATTAAGAATGTTGGTCTTAAAAATATGGATGACTTATTAGAAAATAAAATAGATTATATCGTCGAAAATGTTCATCATAAAGTTTTAACAGATGCGAAATGGTTAGAATTTATTCTAGGTCAAATCATAAATAACAGTATTAAATATAAAAGAGATATAAAAAATTCTTATATCAAAATATCTGTTCAAGATGAAAAGGAAAAGACGATTTTAATTATTGAAGACAATGGTATCGGAATAAAAGAATCGGATTTAAAACAAGTCTTTGATAAATCATTTACAGGTGAAAATGGAAGAAACACTAATAAATCGACGGGAATGGGCTTATTTATTGCTAAAAATATGTGTGGAAAACTGGGCCATAAAATAGATATCGAATCAAAAGAAAATGAATATACAAAGGTTTATATAACTTTTGCTAAAAACAAATATTATGATGTTTTAAAGTGATGTTACAAAATTGTAATGTTCTGTAATGTTAAACGAACGACAAAATAGTTTTTTTAAATTATTATTGTT
>CANROW010000036.1 GCA_947632345.1 uncultured Bacilli bacterium
ATTGAATTTAACATTAAGGTGCTGTCACTTGCATCTACTTTTCCATCACTATTAATATCTCCGATTTCAAACATTCCTGCTTCATCTGAGAAACTGACACGTTTTGAAAAATCATCAAGTGTTACTTCAACTGTATATGTTACAAAATGTTTTCCTCTAAGCTCTATCTTATAAGTTCCCTTATCTACAGAATAGAGGTTTACACTTAAATAAACGACATTTTCTTCATAATTAACACCGCTTAATAAATGTCCATCTTTATCACGTTCAGTTGCGACAACACGAATGTCTTGGTCACCCAATTTTATATTTTCTTCGTAGATACCATCTTTAGGCTCATTGACCTTGTTCAAATCGATTTCAGCACTATTATTGGCTGCATCATATATTTTGAAAACAAGATTATTTTTCTCACGATTTCTGATTGGAAGCACCAAATGTGTTTCAACTTCAATCTTTCCTTTTGCTGCGATATTGAGCTTCTCTTCAACATTGGGATTAACATTCTCAATTGTATCGAGTAAATTATCAGAAGCCATATCTACGGCATATACAGCAAATGGACTAAACATGTTAACTAGCATTACAGCTACTAACATAAATGACAATAAACTATTCATTGTCTTTCTCATAATAAAAACTCCTTTCTAATCATTTATTGTATATTAACTCATTTATTAAATCAATTATAATTTATATAATATATGTATATTTTTTTGAAGATGCCCATAATGATAAAACCTTTTATATACAACCTAACGATAAACTTTGGTAATAAATAAAAACATCTTCAAACAAATTCATTCTTTTGTTGCTAGTTCTATTATTATCAAGACTGGTAACAAAAGAATCATAACTATTACAGCCAAAATTTTCATTATAACGTTGATACTTTTTTCATACTTATATTTCATAAATCTCACCCTATCACAAATTAAATTTTTGAAAAGCCATTACAACTGACTCTTGAAAAAGATCTTTTAATCACATTTTCATTTGTCGCATCATCCTTATTGATAACTTCAAAATTGTTATCATCAGCCCATACAATAAAGCCAATGTATTCAAAAACACCACTCCCTGTTGGTTGGCCATTGTCATAATAGTGTGCAATCGTTATGGACAACAAAGAATTATCCTTAAATTCCTCCGGTACTGTACCATAATATTTTGAACTATCCTCTAAATGGTATTTTGTAATGCTATAATCACCTATAATATCTGGGGACATCTTAGTAATTGAACCAATATTTTTTCTTCCCAACTCCATATTGTTGGTTGTAAACTGACCGTTTTTCCACAATGAAGGACTCAATCCTGGTATTTCACCACTAACTACATATAAATCTTTATCAACTCTTTGATAAACTGTCTGATCATCAAGATTGACTCGCCAACATCCGACCAATTTCTCAACTTCGGTAAAAGCTCTAAAATCATATCTCTCAGTGACCATTTCTGAAGAATCTTTAGTCACGTTATTATTAACAATTACTGATACAGCACTGACGGCAATCGCCAGCGTCAATAGTACACCATAGGTATATTTATAGATGAGCGTCTTAGCAATTAAAAAAGCTTTGTCAATGAATGTTCCCTTTAATTTATCTTTACTGAACCCAAATACTAGTTCAAATAGTGGATGTTCCTCCTCATCTAAATCATGATGACACGCGATACATTTTTTATGATTAATAGGATTGGCTTTGCCACAATTTGTGCAATATATATTATTGGTCATTTTTGCCATATTTTCCCCCTTTATAAATTAGAGAAATCATTACAACTAATTCTCGTATATTTACCTAAATTTTCAATTGTTTGCGATTCATTATCATAACCCATAATGTCAAAGTTGTTGTCATCACCCCATACCATATATCCAAGTGGGATTGATTCACCAGCTACAATCTCACCATCCGCGGAATCGGCATAACCATAATCTCGTGAAAGCATTGTCTTATCAGCTAGCTCTGATGGTGTTGTATCCACATCATTTTTCTTGTGCATGACATATTGATTTTTTTTGATATAATCCCCTGGCATATAATCGACCTTTTTAATTGTCATATTGCTTGTTTCATTTCGATATAAATCTTTAACTATAGCTCCTCCCAAATATGACGTTGCCTTTATATTTTTAGAATCAATAATGTTTAAATCATTATCAATTCGTTCATATTTGTCCTGTTCATTTACCATTGTAATTTTCCAACAACCAACCATTTTCTCTTGTTCGGTCAAAGGTCTAAAAGAATAATTATCACTCACAGTAGTAGCATCATTCTTTGGAGCATTGGCATTTATCACAACAGCTGTTGCACTAATCGCAATCGCTATCGTAAGGATTAATCCATATAAATATTTGCGAATTATTCCGTTGAACAACTCATACAAGCCATCGACAAATTGTCCTTCAGTAAAATCTTTAATAATTAATTTAATAGTATCCCATATGGGATGATCGCCCCGATTTAACAAATTAGCGCAAGCCGTACAACGTTTATTTAAAATATCATTTTTATATCCACACGCATCACAATATATGAATTTTTTAGAAACCGTTTTTTTACTTTTTTTCATAATGACACCCCTATTTCTTAATCACCATAATAGACATAGAACTTTATTTTTTCTTTTTCATTGCTATTATTGGCAATCACATAGTAGTTATTATTAGAAACATTGGCTGATACTAATATCTGACTCCCTTTTTCATAGGTATCATTAGAAATAACTTTTCCATTTTCATCATAATGCGTTAACCTCAAAGTTTCAATTTTATTAGGTATGAATAAATCTAAGGCTACTTGGATAATATTATCACGATTTTCTTTATCCACTATTACATAATATGAATCTTCTGTTTTATTGTACTGTAAATTATAAATATCACTATCAATTATTTTTAAATTGGCTCCCATCGTTACAAAATTATATATTCCGATTCCTAGAATTACGGCAAGAACAGCTATTTTAAAGCGCCAATCATCAGTGATGGTCTTCAATGTACAGGCTTCATACCAGTCCTTTAGCATTTCAAAGCGACCAACTAAACTCTTCTTTCTAGCTTCCGTTTTCTCTTTTTCAGAAAACTTATTTCCACAATAGCGACAATAATTTGCCTTAACAATATTTTTTTTATGGCATTTACTACATTTCATATGATACACACTCCACGATTAAATTATATCATAATTTTTTTTACATTATAAAATTTATGATGTAAAAATCTGTTATTTATTAACTACATCAATTACTACATATTCCGAATGTCTTTCCGTACGAATAGGATAACCCCATCCCGCCATACCTGATGACACTATCGCATCCATTTTGCCAAATTTTTCATGACCATAATCTAAATCAGCCGTATGAAGGAGTCTAATAAATATGCTCAAAGGAAATACTTGACCACCGTGGGTATGACCAGAAAGAATTAAATCAGTACCATAGGCCATATTCTCATCGTAATCTAATGGCTGATGATCAACAACGATTAAATATTTATCTCGATCAATATCATTTAATAGTTCTTCAATACTTTTTCGCCGACCATAACTAAAATCTTGACGACCCGCAATTACAACATCTTCATTTATTTCAACATAATCATCATCAATAATTGTAATGTTATTTTCCTCTATTTCTTTGTCTAGTTCACTCTTTGTAAATTGCTTATTTGCACGATACTGTTGTTCATCATGATTACCAGTGACATAATAAATACCATACTTATTATTTACGGAACCAAGCATTTGAAAAATCTCT
Source organism: uncultured Bacilli bacterium (assembly GCA_947632345.1). Classification (GTDB taxonomy): domain Bacteria; phylum Bacillota_I; class Bacilli_A; order RF39; family UBA660; genus RUG11788. The sequence continues at coordinate 3,772 of CANROW010000036.1, forward strand.
TGCATACCAGCTTTAGTTGTACTTTCATCAACGATATCGCCACCTAAGACAACTATATCGGCTTTAACCTCATTGAGACGTTTTTGATACTCTTCTAATTTATCTCTACCAAAAATAGTCTCATAATGGACATCGGTTATTAAAAGAACTCGCAAGTCTTCACTCAATTCTTTTTCGGTGTACAAAGTATATTCTTTTTCCACAACATTGTGGATATTGAAAAAACCATATCCCAAAATAACTAGTGATATCATCAATGGTACTACGCTACTCATATGTATCTTTTTAATCGTATTGTTTTGTTGAAAAGCTCTACTACACTTATCACTAATAAAATAAATCAAATCAACAATTAGTGATAAGACTAAAAAATGAAACAAGAAGATGCCAATTATACTGAATATATTTACAGTTACTATCGCTAATACCAAAGATAAAATTAACAATAGATAATTAATTTTCTTATCAAAATTATCCTTAAATATTAAATAAAATCTTTTGAGCAATTTAAAATAGTAATACCAAATACTCCCTATTAAAATAACTATTAATAATCCCAATAAAACAATCATAATCTTTAGTCCTTACATATCTCATTAATAATATTTAAAGCGTTTAATGTTCTTGGGAAACCAATATAGGGACAAATAATGGTAATAGTACTCAATAAAATATCTTTGCCATTTCCGACTCTTAAATTTCCAAGCGTATGTCCCCGTAACTGATCATCACATCCCCCTAAAGAGGCAATTAAAGCAAAAGTTATTAACTCGCGGTCACTGTTATCTAATCCTTCGCGCGTATAAAAATCGCCAAAACAATAGGAAGTCAAAAAATCTTGAAAATGTTTTTGATCAACACTAGCGTTATCATGCATAGCTTGAATTTTTTCTCTACCAAAGAGTTCACATTGTTTCTCAAATCCTTTTTCATAACGATTTTCAGAATTAGTTGTTTTCATACTAGCTAATGGTATTTCGATTCCTTTTTCTTTGAAAGTATCGTTTGTAATTTTAAAGAAGTCATAACTCTTAGCGAAACCGACATAAGGAGTTGATTGATACAAAACCTCTTTTATTTCAATAGGAGTTACCCTCAAATCCAAAGCTTCTTTTACCATTATTTTATAATAGGATTGCGAATTATTAGCAATAAGAGTAGCTAGCGTCACTAACATTCTTTGCCGATCATCCAAATGACTATTTCTCGTCACTTCATTCACATTAAAATTATTAAATATTTCATAAAAATCATTATCATATTTCTTTATATCTACCATAAAATCTCCTCTTCTTTCATATATCTAAAAAAGAAGCAGTTACCTACTTCTCTAAGCATTCATCAAGTTCTGAAACAATTTTATCCTTATCCATATCTTTACCAATAAAGACTAACTTGACCATTCTGTCACCATATTTTTCGTCCCAATCCTTATCAAGTTTTGGTTCCATTTTCCGTAGTTCATCCTGTTTCTTCTTTGGTAACATGACAAACCATTCTCCTGCTTCCATCAAAGATTTTTGTGTACCAGCTTGTTCAAACATATAACTCATACTATCTTGATCTTTAAAATAGAGAACACCTTTACATCTGATGATATGACTATCCCATTTATCATTGACAAAATTTTTAAATTTCTTGCGATTAAAACCATCTCTTACATAGTAGACAAAAGTGCTTATACCATATTCTAGGGCTTCACCTTCACCGTGATGATGTCCATCTTCATCTTCTTCGTCATCATCTTTTTCAAGTTCTTGAACCCATCCAGCTGATGAAACAGCTTTTTCAAAATCAAACATTTTGACATCCAAGATTTCGTCTAAATCAACTTTAGCATAGTTAGTCTCAATGATTTTAGCATTTGGTTGAAGATGCTTAATAACAGCTTTAACTTCAGCTAATTCTTCTTTACTAACCTCATCAACTTTGTTCAAAATAATGATGTCACAAAATTCCAATTGTTGAATGATTAAGTTCTCAATATCGTCTTCTTCTATATCTTGTGATAGTAGTTTATCGCCTGATCCAAATTCCTTAACAAGTCTTAAACTGTCGGTAACACTGATGACCGCATCAAGCCTAACGATATCAGGTAATCCTTGTTGATGCATCATATCGTTCATCGCCACAATCGTCTGCGCAATAGGAATTGGTTCACAAATACCACTAGCTTCGATTAAAAGATAATCAAATTTGCCCGTATCATATATTTCGGCGATTTGTTCAATTAAATTGGTCTTTAAAGTACAACATATACATCCATTGGACAAAGCTACTAAATTATCATCCTTTTCTTTAACTACGCCACCCTTTTCGATTAGGTCAGCATCTATGTTAACTTCACCAATATCGTTAACGATAACAGCTATTTTATATCCTTTTTGATTTCCTAAAATATGGTTGATCAAAGTTGTTTTTCCACTTCCAAGATAACCTGTTAATAATGTAATAGGTAAAACTTTTAAATTCATAATATCACCCTTTCAAATAGATATTATAACATATTTTTTTATGTATTTACAAAAAACGAAAAGAGTGTTTTAATAGAATTGACTTTTATTAAGAACGAGGGAGAGACTTAGCTCAATGATCTCGTACCAACCTGCATATGTAAGGTGGTAAAGCTAGAACGATGAAAGAACTATATTGTCGGCAAGCTCTTTCAAGAGCTTTTTTTAATAGAAGAAAGAAGGAGGAAGTATGAAATATTTTTTTACAAGTGAATCAATAACGGAGGGACATCCCGACAAAATATGTGACAAAATTGCTGATAAGATTTTGGATAGTGCTTTAACTGTTGATAAAAATAGTAAAATGGCCGTTGAAGCTACTATCAAAGATGATTTGATTTTCATCTATGGTGAAGCCAAGACACAAGCTAACTTGGATTATGAGGAAATAGCTAAAGAGGTTTTACGAGAAATTGGCTATTCCGAAGAATTCAAGGTCATAACTAAGGTGAGCTCACAATCAATTGAAATCAATCAAGCTGTATCCAAAGAAAAAATTTGTGCAGGTGACCAAGGAATTATGTTTGGATATGCGACTAATGAAACCGCTGAGTTGATGCCTCTACCAATTTTTTATGCTCACAAGTTAGCCAAACGATTAACCGACGTTAGAAAAAACGATGAAAAAACACCACTCAAACCTGATGGTAAAACGCAAGTGACCGTCGAATATGAAGATGACGTCCCAAAAAGAATTGACACTATTATCATATCCAGTCAACACGTCAAAGATATAACTCAAGACGCATTAAAAGAATACATCATAAAAAACGTCATCGAGAAAGTGATTCCCCAAGAATTAGTCGATGAAAATACTAAGTATTTGATCAATACTAGTGGTTCTTTCACCATTGGTGGTCCATTCGGCGATAGCGGTACCACTGGTCGTAAAATTGTCGTAGATACCTATGGTGGTTTCTCCAAAGTTGGTGGCGGTTGTTTCAGTAGTAAAGATCCTTCTAAAGTTGATAGAAGTGCGGCATACTACGCTAGATACGTTGCTAAAAATGTCGTAGCGCATCACTTATGTGATAGATGTGAAATTCAATTATCATATGCAATTGGTAGAGAAGAACCAATATCTATTTATATCGATACTTTTAACACCAATAAAAAAGATATGAAAGAGATTTATAAATATGTAAATGACAATTTTGATTTCTCAGTCAATAATATTATCAATGAATTGGATCTATTAAGACCAATCTACTATCCACTCGCTTCTTATGGCCACTTTGGTCGGGATGATTTGGATCTATCTTGGGAACGAATAAAGGAGAGTTAATCTCCTTTTTATCTTGGTATTTTTAAAGTCTGTCCAATGCTTAAAGTATTACTTGTCAGGTTATTGAGACGTTTAATCTCATCAACTGTCGTATTGTACTTCCGAGCTATACTGTAGAGACTATCACCACTTATGACGACATAATTGATGTAACTTGAAGGACTAGAACTTGAACTTGGTATTTTTAAAATTTGCCCAATACTTAAACTATTACTAGTAAGATTGTTCAAGCTTTTAATCTCATCAACCGTCGTATTGTACTTTCGAGCTATACTATAGAGACTATCACCACTTACCACGACGTAAGTAATAGATGAAGAACCGCTTTCATTGGTAGTCGGAATTTTCAAAATTTGCCCAATACTCAAATTGTTACTCGCAAGATTATTCAAGCGTTTAATTTCATCAACGGTCGTATTGTATCTTCTTGCTATACTATATAAACTATCACCACTCACAACAATATAGTTAACTGAATTATTACTACTTCCACTATCACTCATGTTATTAGTAGGAATCTTTAATACTTGACCAATATTTAAAAGATTGCTAGTCAAATTATTAATGGCTTTCAAGGCATCAACTGTTGTTTCATATTTACTAGCTATACTGTATAGAGAATCTCCAAGTTGTACCGTATATAAGAAATAATTGACTCCTCCACCACTACTACTTCCCTCTTCACTTTCACCACTACTAGGAATTTTTAGTAATTGACCGACCGTCAAAGTATTACTTGTTAAATTATTAATGGTCTTTAAAGAATCGACAGATATATTAAACTTTCGCGCTATACTATAAAGAGTATCCCCCTTTTGCACAGTGTAATATCCTTCATCAACATATTGGCCACCTGTATAGATGATTAATGCTTTAACTATGTCTTCCGCCATTTGTTGCCAATTATTTTTTAAATTTTCAACATCAGCAGCATTATTGACATTACCATACCGTACAATAATGGTTTCATTATTATTAGTATCTCTAATAATTTGATCAAAATCTTTACTTGAATCAACACTGCTACGCAGTTGATAGAAATCATTGACATAAAAATCATCATCACTTAAAAAATTAGCTATTTTTTCAGCTAAACTAGATGTATTGCGCAAAGCATAAATAATATTTATACCATTTGTATTATCGTTATTCAATTGATTAGATACGACTATGACGTCATTACTACTACCGAACTCTTTTTCAATATAAGCAATTCGCTCTTCTAACGATAGCGTCGTATCATCCTCTCTAGTTAAAAAAGCTTTAATGCCACTTTCGTTAAGACGATTGTAAATATAATTTGAAATTAATAAACTATACTCTTTTTCAATAATGCCATTACCACTAACTCCATAATCATCGCCGCCTGCCCAAGCATCTAAAACTATGTACTTTATATAAATCACTCCAGTCTACAATTAGATATGTATGCTAAAGCCAAAATATACCTATTAAATACATAAAACGACTTTGTTTTAATATAATAATTAGTATAGATGTGCGTAAAAATGTGATTCAAAAGATATGTGTAGTTGTAAATGATGTGAGACCAAAAAATTAAAAAAATTAAAATGATATGATATAGTAAAAATGTTAATTGA
>CANROW010000037.1 GCA_947632345.1 uncultured Bacilli bacterium
TTCAAAAAATATAAATAGAAAGGAATTAATCAATCTATAAAAATTTAACTCATTTCTATGAGATTGATTATACAAGGTATATATGAAAAAAGAAAAAACGGAAGTAAATGTTCTCGATGAACTAAACAAAGGTGCTTGTATGGGACAAGACGCCATTCATTTTATCTTGGATAAAGTTGAAGATGATAATTTAAAAGAAGAATTGTTGAAGCAATATAGTGCTTATAAAGAAATATCTAATCAAATTCATGAGCTCTATCCAGAATACAGTCATGATGAACCACATGAGACAAATGCTATGAATAAAGCAATGACCTGGTATGGAATTGAGATGAAAACAATGATGGATGACAGCACTTCTAAAATAGCGGAACTATTACTCCAAGGAACCAATATGGGAATTATTGAAGGAAGGAAATTGCTAAATCATAAAGAAACGGATAAAGAAATTCACAAATTAGTCCAACAATATGTTAACGTTCAAGAAAAAGCTGTTGAAAAACTAAAAGAATTTTTATAAAATTGTATTTTTTAATACAATTTTTTTATTTAACTAATGCGAAAATGGCCAACTATTTTTTGCCTTTCTAAAATATCTTCTTCATAGTGCAATTGATAAGGATTAGCATGATGAATGACATAGGGAATACCTTTACGATTACGAGCATCAGAAACAACACCAATATGGTTCGGAAATATGACGATATCTCCACCCTGCCACTGTTCTATTTCATCAAGATCAGTAGTTAAGGAAATAGCCGTATGCGAAAAATAGACAATTAGATTTCTAACACGACGGAAATCAATTTTTTTATCAATAATTTCAATATCATAATCACTACGATTAGCTCTAATATCTTGATCGACTAACTCCATCAAATCATAACCACTATCTAACAAGGCAAAAGCGACAACGTCTGTACAGACACCATACCCATCATTGGGATATCCTGTTGCATAATATTGACTTTTATATTTAGGCTCAGTATTGACATATTTTTTAGCATTTTCCAAAATATCCGTTTGATCATCAATCCCATCTTCATCTTGATCATTGCTACTCACATAGGAAGGAATATCAAAATCGCGATTATAATATTTCTTTTTAGGAATAATTCCTAAATAATACCCTAATGATATTAAAATAAAAGCGATTAAAACAATACAAACTAAAATAACTATAATATACTTTTTCTTCATAAATACCACTAATCCTATAATAACATAAATTGACTAAAAAATTAATGGGAATCCAGTGTATGCCCAAAATAAAAAAGTAGATTTCTCTACTTTTAAGCTATTTCAATTAATTCATATTCTTTAGTACCATAACCCAACGCATCAGCAGCATCAATCGTATGTGTTCCTTGACGGGAATTTATGCGTTCTAAGAGATGATCACGACCAGGATCATCAGAGTTCTTAACTAGATCAATACAAGCTTGATCAATCGCAACTGGATCTAAGGAAGCAAGAATACCAATATCTTTCATACAAGGATCTTCCGCAACATTACAGCAATCACAATCAACTGACATATTGCACATCACATTTATATAGGCGATATTACCTTTAAAATAGTTAACTACTGAAGAAGCAGCATCAGCCATTGCCTCTAAGAACTTAATCTGATCTGTTTTAAACATATCCTCATAAGAACCATTTTCAGCGCCAGCACAATGGATATATCTCTTTCCTTTACTTGATGCTACACCGATGGATAGTTGCTTTAAAGCTCCACCATATCCACCCATTGGATGACCTTTGAAATGAGACAACACTAACATTGAATCATAATTTTCAAGATTCTTACCGACATAATTCTTCTTGATGACTTTACCATTAGGAATTTCAAGAATCATATCTTCTTCACTATCCATAATATCAACATTAAAGTATTTACTCCATTCATGTTCTTCCATGAGTTTAATATGCTTCTCTGTTGTATCACGAGCGCCATCATAAGCAGTATTACACTCAACTACTGTTCCCTTAACATATTCAACCATTGGCTTCATAAACTCTGGGCGAAGATAGTTCTGATTTCCTCTTTCACCTGAATGAACTTTGACAGCTACTTTTCCTGGCAAATCCTTTTCTAAAACCTTAAACATCTTAACTACACTCTCTGGTGTTAATTCTTTTGTAAAATAAACTTTAGCTCTTTCCATAATATTATCCTTTCTCTAACTAAATATCTTTTAATAACAATAATTATTAATCATCAATAACTTTAAAATCGAGATTCTCTATTTTTTCTTTTAATAATTCTTTAGAAACATCTCTACTGGTTTTGATGATAGCTTTCTTATCATCTAAAGAAACATCAACCTCTTCAACGCCATCTATTTTGTTTAAAACATTGGCAATTCTTTGACAACAATTATTACAATGCATACCCTCAATTTTTAAAACTATCTTATTCATAATCCACCTCTTTATTAATATATACATCTCTACTATTTTTAATCATCTTCATAATAGAAATCATCTTCTTCCCTTTCTTCCTCTTCAAAATTAAAAGGATGATAATGCCCCTTTTTCATTTCTTTTTGTTCTTCTTTAGAAAGACCATGGACATTTTCCTTATATTTTTTATTATTAATATTAGTGCGATTGCCTTCCTGTAAAGTTTTATTAATAAAGTTAAAAATTAGTCCCATAATCTTCTACCTCACAAAATAATTATAACATGAAATAAAAAGGAATGTCCAAAACATTACCAATTATTCATTCTTTTGAAGTTGTTTCATAACTTGATGGCCAAGAACAGTTGCCCCAGCCACCAAAATACCTTGAATAATATTATTTATGATGGTGTCTTTACCCATAATGATAGAAAATATAATAGCAACTGATAACAAAATCAAAGGAATATATTTATTTTTTATAAATTCTGCTTTTCTTATAAATACTCCTAATATATATAAAACAGGTATGAGAATTAATCTATTTTGAACGACATAATCAATTATTTCCAAGAATTCATCCTCCTCAATTAATTATTATGTATTCAGAGAAAGATTTATTAAAATTACTTTTTAGTCAAAATAAAAACCTTGATATTCAAGGTTTATTTCATTATGGCGGAGATAGAGAGATTTGAACTCTCGCGCCAGTTTCCCGACCTACACCCTTAGCAGGGGCGCCTCTTCAGCCTCTTGAGTATATCTCCATAACGCTTACATATTAGATTATAACCTATTCAAAATAGCTAAGTCAACATTTATTTTACTATAATAACTCGACAAAAAAAGAAAAAAAGATATATTGCTATATCCTTTTTTAATGTTTTAAAACCTCTTCATACACTTGACGGAGTTGTTTACCAACATTTTTTAAATCACGTTCTGCGACCATTTTATGAGCATTCTTGACGACTGATTTCAATTCGCCATTAAAGAAGGCCTTTATCTTGCGTTCAAATTCATCAACATTTTTAGCTTTATAAACATTCTTGCCATCTTCTAACCATCCTTCAAATATTGGTATATCACGAATGATAGCATCTGTTTCACAAGCACACGCCTCAATGATAGGTATTCCTTCCGTCTCTTCTAGAGTTGGGAACAAATAGAGATCACATCCATTCATAGCTTCTCTAATTACCTCTTTTTCTACATAACCAGCAAAGAGTAAATTATCCAATTTAGTATTGACGGCATCACGAACTGGCTTAGTTGCGGCTGCGAGGGGCGAATAACCAAACCAAATAAATTTATATTCTTGTAAACGCTTAGCTAATTCGACAAAGTCAACAATCCCCTTTCGCTCAATATATAAACCGATACCGATAATGACTTTTTCATCCTTCTTAATATGATAATCTTTTCTAAACTTTTCTCCCAATTTTTTATCTTTTTTAAAGAAATTCATTTCAATACCATTAGATATCGCATAAATCTTTTTGTTTTCTAATCCTTTATATCCTTCTAATAAGCGTTTTGAATATGGGGTTGGTGTAACTATAACATCTCCTAGACTATAACATTTAATTAACCACTTCTTAAAAAGCGGCGCAATCTGCCGACAAAAAATGAAACCGTCACGAAAATCTTCTTCTGTTGAATGGGCATGATAAACAATTTTTTTACCCTTCTTCTTAGCTCTTTTAGCGATTAAATACGATTTTAAAAAATAGGTATTGATGTGTAAAATATCATAATCATCTTTCGGATTCAATGTATAATCAATATGCTCATAATCAAGAGCTTGTTGTTGATGTTGGATAGCTTTACCTAAACCACTCTTACCAACTGTTTTCAATCCTTCCGTATACAATAGTACTTTCATAACGTCCTCCATCTTTAATAATTCAATTATAGCACAATTCATTCCAAAAAGAAAAAGACCATTGGTCTCAATTAGATAGATTATTTTTAATTTTAGAAATACTATTTTTTTCAATGCGCGATATTTGCGCTTGACTAATTCCCAATTCTTCGGCTAATTCCATTTGGGTTTTACCAATGACAAAGCGCTGATCTAAAATATATTTTTCGCGTTCTTCAAGATCAAAAATGGCATTTTCAACCGCCATCCTAGTAGCAATATCGCTATTGTTATGTTTATCTTCTATCTGATCACATAAATAGATGGTATCACCACCATCATTATAAATAGCTTCAAAAATACTAACCGGATCTTTCATCGAATCGAGGGCATTAATGACATCAAATTTATCAACCCCTAAAGTGTTCGCTAAATACTCTGGAGTTGGTTCTTGACCGTGATTCAACAAATAATCATCTTTAACTTTCATTATTTTATAAGATAAGTCCTTAATTGATCGACTGATTCGCAACGATGAGTTATCTCTTAAATATCGCTTTATTTCCCCCTGAATCATCGGTACACAATAGGTGGAAAACTTAACTCCATATGACAGATCAAAATTGTCAATAGCTTTTAATAAACCGACACAGCCAATTTGAAAAAGGTCATCCATATTTTCATTCTTTTTATTAAAACCTTTTAAAATTGATAAAACTAATTTTAAATTGCCATTGACTAAATCTTCTCGTGCAAAAGGATCTCCGGCTTTCATTCTTTTAAACAACTCATCCATTTCTTCATAGGATAAAATTTTAATATTTGCTGTATTGACGCCACTAATTTCTACCTTGTATCGCGCCATATAAAAATCTCCTTTCACATCTATAATGTAAAAAGAGATTTAATCTTATACAATTAATTAAAAATATATCTATTCACTGAGCAAAACGCCATTTTCAAACTGAAAACTTTCACTACTTATAATATCTTTTTCCCAAACGTAATCGTCATATATCAAATCATTAAATCTAGTAGTAGAAAGTTGATTTATATATACAAAAAACAGTGCTTTAAAATTATTATTAGCTATTACTTCTCCTACATTGCTCTTTATGAAATCGAAATCATTAGAAGTTGTATATATAGTAATATTTAAAACAGGAATGTCATTAATATATTCAAATACATCTTGATAATTTGTAGACTCACCCCTAAACATACCTGCAGAAGATACGCGTAATTGATAATCGCTACCTAATTTACTTTCAAACATATTAGAAATTTCATCATCATAAATAACGTGATAATAATTATCACTTATGTACTTTCCTCTAACTTGGACTGTAAAATTATTTCCATCTGCATCAGCATAAATATATGTATAAGTACTTGTCGTCAACGGATCAGTATTAGAATAATCATAATGAAATTCTTTATTATATTTATCAACTAAATATTTATCTATATCTTTAATTGAAATCTTATTCCCACATCCAGTTAAAACAAATAACACCATTAAACATATTAAACTTAAAAGATATTTTTTCATAATCCACCTATTTTTTAATCATCTATTTATTTTAAGTATATAATAAAATGCTGAATAAAGCAAATTTCATTTTTTCAAGTTAAGTTTTCATACTTTTGATTGAATCATAGTTTTTCCATTTAATATTTTTCTAAACAAAAAAATACATTAAAAATGTATCTTTTGTACCATTTACTATTTATGATTTTCTTTGACTTTTCAACTGGAAATTACTTTCACACTGTTTATTTGTTCGGATGCTTTTGCAAACAAACATTATTACGATTGGAGAATAACAGATTATGATTATTTAAAAGTATTATTTAATTAACTATTGCCTTCATCAATATATGAAATTGGACCCCTTTTCATCTTTTTCCCTTTTTATTCTAATAGATGAAAGCTGATATTTAATTTAATAACTATGTTAATTTAACTTGAAAGTAATTCCGTTAAATTGTCATACGATAGTCACTAGTCTACCAACATATGTCATGAAGAAGAAAGTAAGCAAATAGATTATTGATATTTATTGTTTCAAGAGGTGCGACTGACTTGACACAAATCTAATCATGATTAGCTATACTTCTTCTCCTAACCATATGAGATACAATCTCCCTTTAAATTCTTGATAATTATTCTATTACATTTTGAAAAAAAATGTTAATAATAAAAATTCATATCGCCATAACTGAAATTCATTACTAACACTTATCATTTTATTTTTTTTCTAAAAAGTCATTTATGAAACGCAATGGTGCAGATGTCAAATTTTTTTCTTTATATATCAAATTCAAAGATACAACAGGTAATGGTTCTTTAACTTTGATTTCCTTGAGAATACCTCTATCAATATCATCTTTAACAATATCATATAAAATATAACCTATACCCAAGCCTTTTTTAACCATACTATAAATTAATTCACTATTTTCAATGGACAAAACATTTTCTAGTTTGACGTTATTTTCTTTTGCTAAAGCATTTAGATGTTGACGATGCGAACTATGAAATACTGGTAAAATAAGTGGGACATTTTTTAAATCTTTTAAATTATAAACGTCTTTATCTTTAATAAATTGTGATTCTTTTAAAGTCACAAAACAATGGCGAAAAGTCGTCAATTTTTTTACATTAAAACAATCTAAAGAATCTTTAAAAGACATCGTATCGATGACAAAATCTATTTCATTATTTTCTAGACACTGTAATAATTCATTACTTGATCTATTGACGACAGTTATCTCAATTTTAGGATACTTTTCGTGAAAAGAAACAATTTTATTCATGAGGTAGAAAGATGCAACATGGGATGGAATACCAACTGATAAAGAACCTTTTTCAAGATTTTTATTTTCATTCATTTTCTTTTCAGCAATGCGAAAACTGTTAAAAGCTTCTTCGACATACTCAAATAATTCTTGTCCTTTATCCGTTAAAACAGTACCATTCAAAGTACGATAAAATAGAACCACTCCTAAATCTTTTTCAAGATTCTTAATAGCTTTACTAATTGCTGGTTGCGAAATATACATATTCTTAGAAGCGGCGGAAATACTTTTATTTTTGGCAACTTCATAAAATATCTTATATAAGTTCAAATTTAAATCATTGTTCATCAAACCACCCCCTTACAGTAGTTTTTCTCCTGATTCAATATCGGCTCCACCTTCACTGTAAATTAATTCTCCCGAACTCAAAACAATGATATGGCGTTTTTTCATCTCTTCTAAGTTATGAATAACAATATCAAACTTTTGATGGCGATGACAAAATTGATCAATGACATCTTGAAATTCTTCATCAGTTACTCCAAGTCTATTTTCTTGTAATGATTTTCCTCTTATTGGAAAAAATCTGATCAATTTCCAAAAATCAATATCATAATTTAATAATTCTTGATATAAATCTTCTAAAAACTTTAAATTTCCTTTAAAAACTACGGTATTAACTTTTATTTCAATACTAGGTTTAATTCTTTTAACCATTTTTAAAACTTCTTTAAGATGCTTAAAATAATTTTCCCCAATCTCATATTTAGCATTTAAAGAATCGTCAATAAAGTCCAAAGAAACGACTAATCGATCAATATATTCAATATTTTCTTTGATAATATTTTCGTCTAATAAAGTAGTATTTGTAATTACATAATTCAATATATTATGCTCTTTACTAATTTTTAATAATTCCTTTAAATCTTTATAAAGAAATGGTTCTCCTCCTGACCAAGTTATCTTAGTAACATTCCGTTTTATTAAATTATGAAGGATTTTTTTATTTTCTTCTAAAGATAAATCACTTTTATTGAATTTAAAACAGTATTTACAATTCTTATTACATCTACTTGTGATATTCCAACATAACTCCATTTCTATTCCCCTCAAATTTTAATTCTTTTACTTTTAATATATCAATGCCATAAATTTCCCGATAAATAGATTCAACATCATAAGTTGTGACATCATTTTCATCAACGTTTACCTTTTTTAAAACTCTTTGTACATCTTCATTGTTTTTTCCCTCTATCTCGGCATAGGTTGGGATTAGTGGCCAGGAATCAATTGCTATCTCAGTACCATCTAAAAGATAGATACGGCGATAATTCTCTTGATAATTGCGGGCATTGTAACCTAATTGTTGAAGTAGTTCTGCCGTCTTATTAAAATCATCTACTTCTATTTCTAATTCTTCAGTTCCTTCAATTAGATCACGATCTTTAAGTTCTTTCACTGTCAAAGTCGTTTTTTGACCATTGGTTCTCAAGCGAACCCATTTATTATGGTCATAAGGTTTGACGTCATAAACATATCGACGCTGTAAAAATTCCCCTTTTTTTTCAGCTCCCAATTCCTCTAATTTATTAATAAATTTATCAACATCGATATCTAAAATGGTCAATTCCCGCTCTTTTTCCATAGTCACCCCTCCAATTTGCCTTGTATTATACAACATTTTTCCCATTTTGAAAAGCTTTTATAAAGAAAAAAAACTTTATATTTCTATAAAACTTTTATTTTTAAAATTTTAAAGCAGTATTGAGGGCCAGCTCCATCATTTGAGCAAAAGATTTTTCTCTCTTATCAGCTGATAGTTCTTCTTTAGTGCGAAGATGGTCAGATACTG
>CANROW010000038.1 GCA_947632345.1 uncultured Bacilli bacterium
ATATATTATTAGGAATTACAATTGTATTTGGTTTATATGAATTAATTTTTTATCATAAGAGTTTCATTATTTTATTATTTACATTTGGTTTTAATGCCTGGGTATATTATTATGTATATTATGCATCTGATCAAAGACTAGAGACCTTTATTTTTGTCATAATGTTCATTTTTTGGATCCAAACTTATGAGGGAAAACCGAAAGCCATATATCGCAAAGTATTAAATTATTGTATGGCTATAGTCGGTTTGAGTTTGGTAGTCCTCAATTTAGTTACTACGTGGGAATACATTAAGATTGATATCAATTTTTACTTTTCAGATGCTCACAATATAGCGAAATATATTAAGCGGAAAATTCCTAATGGTACGAGAATTATATCTTTGACACCAGCAACAACTGCATCGATTGTACCATATATTCCTGATGATAAAAACATTCGTTTTTATGACATAATTACTGGCGAAGATTTTACTTATACTGTATGGAAAGGAGAATATAAAGATGCTTTTTGGCCAGAAATAAATGTGGCTATTGAGAAGGATTTTGCTGATGAAGATGAAATCTATATCTTATGTGCAGGATATTGTGATTATATTTTTGAAGAAATGGATCAGGAACTTTTTTCTGCTGAACGCCAATATGGGACAGATTATTCTTGGGTTGAAACTTTTAACATATGGCTTGTTGAGAGAAAAGATGATAATTAGTTTTGAGAGGTAAGCATTTTGCTTATCTTTTTATTTGTTTTTAATAAAAAAAATTTTTTCAACATATACTTTATTGGTGAACAATATGTTTTTTAAAGAGATAGATTATAGAATTCGATTATTATTAGTAATAGTTGTTCTTCTTTTTTTGTTAATTATCGGAAGAGTTTTATATATTCAAGTGTTTAATTATCAAAAATTATCTTCATTAGCCAATGATTTATGGAGTCGTAATCTTCCTCTAGCGGCTGATCGAGGATTAATTCTTGACCGAAATGGTGTTGTTTTGGCTGATAATGTAACGACAACTAGTTTGGTCTTAATCCCAAATCAATTAGAGGATAAAGAAAAGGTATCTATCCTATTGAGTGAAGCTCTTGGTGTCAGTAAAGAGGAAATGGATAAACACGTATATAAGTCGACATCAATTGAGAGAGTTCATCCCGAAGGAAGACAACTTTCATATGATGTTGCTGACTACATCGAGAGTCTCGATTTGCGCGGAGTCTATTTGGTCAAGGAATCAAAAAGATATTATCCTTATGGCACTATGCTTTCCCATGCTATCGGTTATGTAGGAATTGATAATCAGGGCTTGAGTGGAATAGAGCTACAATATGATAAGGAGTTGACGGGAGTCGATGGGGCTATTAAATATTATTCGGATGCTAAGGGAAATACGCTTGATTTGAGTCAAGTATATGTTGCACCGACAAGTGGCAATAATGTCAATTTAACCATTGATATCAACATCCAACAATCAGTGGAACGAGAACTCGATAACATTGTTGATATGTTTGCCCCAGATATGGCTTTAGCTCTAGTCATGGATCCAAACACAGGTGAAATTTTAGCTATGTCATCTCGTCCTAATTACGATTCGAATCACTATAGTGATTATACTTTAGAAGAATTGAGTCGGAATTTACCAATTTGGGCCTCTTATGAACCAGGATCAACTTTTAAAATCATAACGACCTCGGCCGCTATTGAGGAAGGAGTCGTCGATTTAGAAAAAGATACTTTCTATGACACGGGAAGCGTTATGGTAGGTGGAGCGAGAATTGGTTGTTGGAAAGCCAAAGGGCATGGATTTCAAACGTTCTTACAAGTCTTAGAAAATTCTTGTAACCCAGGATTTGTTGAACTCGGTAATCGCTTGGGAAAAGAAAGATTATTTTCATATCTGGATAAATTCGGATTTGGTCAAAAAACGGGTATTGACTTGAATGGCGAGGCTAAAGGAATCATTTTTGATTTAGATAGAGTAGGTAAACTGGAGTTAGCTACTACAGCTTTTGGTCAGGGAGTTAGTGTTACGCCAATTCAACAAGTAACAGCTGTTAGTGCCGTAGTTAATGGTGGTAACTTATATACACCTTATATCGTAAAATCGGTAACCGACTTAAATAATGATATCCTTTTAGAAAATAAAACCCAACTTGTCCGTCAGGTAATTAGTAAAGAAACGTCTCTTAAAATGCGGAGCGCTTTGGAAAGCGTTGTTGCGCGAGGGGGAGGAGGTTATGCCTACATAGATGGATATCGAATTGGTGGTAAAACTGGAACCGCTCAAAAAGTAGAAAATGGGAGATATCTTGATAACAATTACATAATGAGTTTTATGGCTGTTGTGCCGTCCAATAATCCCCAAGCGGTCTTGTATTTAGCCATTGATAATCCTAAACATACGGCCCTTTTATCGAGCTATACAACAGCCCCTGTTGCTAGACGTATTCTTTTAGATATAATCGATGCCTTAGAAATAGAAAAGCAACCTGATCAGATTGAGAAAGTCTATCAATGGAATGATAAAGTATATGTTGAACTTCCAAATGTGATTGGTTCTGATGTTAAAACGGCTAGAAGAATGCTTTTTGACTTTGAAATAGAATACACTGGTAATGGCGAAAAGGTTGTTGAACAATCGCCAACACCAGGCGAGAGAATTGCTAAGGGATCGACCATTAGACTTCTTTTAGGCAATTAAAAAAATGATTTAAACATCATTCTTTTGGTTCTAATTCATATTTTTCAATTGTCCAAATATTAGCTTTACTATTATCTAATTTTGGTAAAATACTACCACAATATTCACAACGCAACATCGTAATATCTTTAATCTTTCCTCCGCAAGTTGGACACCTTTGAAAATTGTCTTTCTCTTTAAAATTATTAGCTATGACATCATATGTCACATTGCTTGTGTAATCCTTACCATCATCACCAACGACAGTTTGGTCAAAAGTGAATTTGGACTCAATGACATATTTTTCATCAAACTCTTGGAAATTAGTAATTATCTTTTTATCTAATTTTAAATCTTTGACATTATTCTTATCAGTAATGTCTTTTTCTAAATCGTCTGATATTTTATCAAAAAAATTATTCAAAGAAAAACTTGGTAATACTTGGTAAATCGAATCAGGATTAAAAGTATTTTTAAGAGTAGAATCTTCTTTTTTATCGTTCTTCAAATTTTTATCGATTAGTTTATCAGCTTCTTTTTTTTCTTCTTTATAAGAAGATCCACGACCATTTAATTTACTGACGATAATGAGGACAATTCCCATTAAAATAAAAATACCACAAAAAAGATAGGCGATAAGAACTGTTCCTTCTTCTAATTCAATTGTTAAAGCATAGACATTTTCTAAATATAGAAATAGAACTAGTGCTAAAAAAGACATCTTTTTTAAACTATTATTCACAGTACCACCCCATACTCTACAAAGAGTATATCATAAATAAAAAATAAATGAAATGGCTATGGTTAAAAAGTTGCTTAAAAAAAATAAACATGTTACAATTGAGATATATAGGGAGGTAATGAAAAGATGATATATGCTGAGATACTTGCTGGTGGTAATGGTCGCAGAATGGGAAATACAGATCTTCCTAAACAATTTATGATCTTAGGAACTAAGCCTATTATCATTCATACCATCGAACAATTTTTATTGGATCAAAGAATAAATAAGATCATTGTATGTTGTCCTAAAAATTGGATTAGTTATATGCAAGATACTCTTAAGAAATATATTCCTGAAGAGAATAATATTGTTGTCATAGAAGGGGGAGCAACCCGAAATGAATCAATTATGAATGGATGTAAGTACATTAAGGAAAATTTTGATTTAAAAGATAACGATATAATTATTACGCATGATGCTGTTCGGCCATTTGTAACTAAAAGAATTATTGATGATAATATAACAGTCGGTTTGACTTGTGATGCTGTCGATACAGTTGTTCCTTGTACGGATACAATTGTTGAATGTAAAAAAGGGGATATCATTTCAAATATTCCAGATCGAGCTATTATGTATCAAGGTCAAACACCTCAAACTTTTAAGATAAAGAAATTAATGAAAGTCTATGAATCATTAACTGATGAAGAAAAAGGTATTTTAACGGATGCTTGTAAGATGTTTGTCATGAAAAAAGGTAAAGTCAAAATTGTCATGGGAGAAGATTTTAACGTTAAAGTGACAACAATGCATGATTATAAAGTTTGTAATGCAATATTGATGGAGAGAAATAAATAATGATTAATCAATCATATCGTTTAGTGTCTCCCAAACAGATAAGATGTGAACTTGTTGACGAACCGATATCTTATGATGATGTCATTGTTAGACCAACGTATTTAGCCATTTGTGCTGCTGATCAGAGATATTATATGGGAAAACGTTCAACCGATATATTGAAAGATAAATTGCCAATGGCTCTTATTCATGAGGCTGTAGGAGAAATTGTCTTTGATCCCAAAAAGGAATTTGCACATGGAACTAAAGTTGTCTTAATTCCTAATACGCCCGTCGAAACTGATGACATTATTAAAGAAAATTATTTGCGCAGCAGTTATTTTAAATCGAGTGGTTATGATGGCTTCATGCAAAGCTTAGTTGTAACTCAAAGAACTAGAGTAATTGCTTATAAAAATATACCAGATCGCATTGCTGTTCTCTTTGAATTGATGAGTGTCGGAATGAATGCCTTAGAGCATTTCGAAAGTTATAGTCATATGCGTAAGCAAGTTTTAGGTGTATGGGGATGTGGAAGTGTTGGATTTATTACATCGTTAATACTAAAAAAGACTTTCCCCAATGCCGAAATCATCGTCTTTGGTACTTCTGAAGCCAAGCTTCGTTATTTTCAGTTTGCTGACGAAGTCTATTTAATTGATAACATTCCTCCCGATTTAAGAGTTGATCACGCTTTTGAGTGCGTTGGTGGTAGTGGTAGTGAAGCAGCTATTAATCAAATTATTGATATTATTAATCCTGAGGGTAGCATCGCTTTAATGGGTGTTTCTGAAAACAATGTTCCGATTAATACGCGAATGGTATTAGAAAAGGGGTTAACCTTATTAGGAAACAGCCGTAGTGGTTATGAAGATTTTGAAAACGCAATCAATTTTGTTGAGAGATATCCTGAAGCTCAAGAGTACTTAGCTAACATCATTTCTGATGAAATAGTCATAAAAAATGTCAGGGATATTGATGAAGCTTTTGAAGAAGATGCAAGTAATGATTTTAAAACAATTATGAAATGGGAAATTTAGAATGCGAAGAATAAAAACATTAATAAATATTATTATTTTAAAGATATTTAATTATATTTTTATGTCCTTTCGCCTTCAAGAGAATAAAGTCTTATTTTTATCTGATCAACGCGATGAATTAGGAGCTAATTTAAAATGCCTATATGATCGGGTTTCAACAAAAAAATTCAATAAAATTTTGTTATTGAGACACGATCGTTTCAAGAAGCAAACATTAAAAGAAAAATGGCAACTGATGTATCACATCACAACATCAAAATATATTATCTTGGATGATTGGAATCCAGCTATCAGCTTAATTAAGAGAAGAAAACGTCAAGAAATCATTCAATTATGGCATGGACCAGGGGCCTTTAAAAAGTTTGGTTATAGCCGAATGGACCATTCGCGCAAGGCTAGTAAGTATTCAATGCATCGCAACTATACTAAAGCCATTGTCACAGCCGAAGATATTCGTTGGTGTTTTGCTGAAGGATTTGGAATGGATATAGTGAATGTTAAAGCGACAGGATATCCAAGGACTGATTGTTTTTTTGATGAAAAGTATAAGGATAAAATAAAAAGGAATTTTTATAAAAAATATCCACAATTAAAAGATAAAAAAATAATTCTTTTTGCTCCAACTTATCGTGGAAATTCCTTGCCAAATGCCCATTACGATTTTGATAAATTAGATTTGAAAAAATTAAAAGAATCTTTAAATGATGATTATGCATTTATCATAAAATGGCATCCAGCTATTTATAATAATATCAATCGTCACAAATTGCAGTTTGATATTTCGGAGTATGAAGGTTTTGTCTACGATTTTTCTAACGAGCGAGATATAAATGATTTATTAATTGTTACCGATATTTTAATCACCGACTATTCTTCAGTCATTTTTGATTATTTATTACTTGATAAACCATTGATTTATTACACTTATGATTTAGATGAATATCGGCAAGAGAGAGGATTATATTTTGACTTTGATGAATATGTTTATGGTACTATCGCAACTGATATGAATGAACTCGTGAAAAACATAAAAGGGCCGAATATGGATCGTAAAAAAAGAGAAAAATTTAATAAAAAATTTATGTCAGCTTGTGATGGTCACGCAACTGATAAAGTTTATGATTTCATCTTTGGTAAATAGAGAATATAGTTAATACACTGGTATTAACTTTTTATTTTGGTGATGCTTTTTGAAAATATTGAAGTGTGTAGTTGTAAATGATGTGAGACCAAAAAATTAAAAAAATTAAAATGATATGATATAGTAAAAATGTTAATTGAA
>CANROW010000039.1 GCA_947632345.1 uncultured Bacilli bacterium
TTTTTAGAAAAATTAAATGCAGTAAAATCAAGGAAAAATGAATGCCTAACCACATAAAATCTTTCCGGAGGTGGCGAAGGTGCTGAAATAGTATATCCCCTTCGCACCTCTGAGGAATTACCTAGGTCTATTCTTGAAGCAATAGGTGAAGAGGGTCAAATCATGCGTAAAGTGTACCAAAGAGTTTTACCTGAAGATCCATCTAAAGATTATTATTATATTATGCGTGAGACACCTAATACAACAGCTTTATTAATTGAATATGGTTTTATTGATAATCCACGTGATATAGCTAAACTTGAAAATAACCTAACTGATTATGCTGAAGCAGTTGTTCGAGCAGTTGCTAATTATATTGGTGTACAATATGTAGCTCCTGATGGAACTGTTGGTGAAGGAAATACTTATACTGTAAAAGCAGGTGATACTTTATATGCAATTGCTAATCGCTTTGGAGTCACTGTTGACGAGTTAAAAGCTTCTAATAATCTTACATCTAATAATCTTCGAATCGGCCAAGTTTTAAAAATACCTACTATGTCTGATAATGGTAGTGGTTCTGGCACTGGTAACAATGGTGGTACTACGGGACCATCTGGTACGAATGAATATGTCGTTGTAGCAGGTGATAATCTATATACTATTGCTAACCGGTTTGGAGTTAATGTCGTTGATATCATTAATTTAAATAATCTTTCTAGCACTGTTTTAACACCTGGACAAATCCTTTTGATTCCAAGCAGTATGACTAATCCCAATTATACTACTTATATAGTTAGACGTGGTGACACTCTTTATGCCATTGCCAATAGTTACGGAGTCACTGTTGATGAGATTAAAAGACTAAATAATCTTACGAGTAACACTTTGAGTATTGGTCAAGAACTTTTAATTCCTACAGATGATACCATTACAGAAACTAATTTTGAAGTATATACGGTGGTAAGTGGCGACACTCTCTATAATATAGCTAATCGATATGGCATCAGTGTTGATGAACTTAAAAGAGTTAATAATCTTACTTCAAACCTTTTAACGATTGGTCAAAAATTACAGATTCCAATTGATTCAACAACGTCATCTAATTTTGTATATACAGTTAAAAGAGGAGACACTATATATGGTATCGCCAATAGCTTTAATGTAACTGTTGATGAATTGCGGGAATTGAACAATTTGACTAGCAATCTCTTACTCGTTGGTCAAGATTTATTAATACCACAAAAATAACAACCAAATCGGTTGTTTATTTTTTTTCACCTAAATTACATAAACAAATAATATAATCTAAATTGTTGAACAAAGTTTCATTATTTATTGTTGCGAACTTTGTTTATATGTTATACTTGAGGAGGAGGTTAAGAGATGAAGAAATTTTTAAATAGGTTATTAGTATTACTATTCGCTATTACAGTATTAGTTCCAACCTTTGTCTTTGCTGAAGGTGAAGAAGATAACGCTGAACAAAAGGAACCAGTTACGGTTTATTTATTCCATGGTGATACTTGTCCTCATTGTGCTGATGCTTTAGAGTGGTTTGGATCAGATGAAGTTCAAGAGCAATATGGTGACTATTTTAAACTTGAAAAATATGAGGTTTATAGCGATAAATCAAATGCTGAATTAATGGATGAAGTTGCTGAATATCTTGATGCTGGAGAAGTAGGAGTTCCTTTTATCATTATTGGAGAACATTCAACATCTGGTTTCTTAACAGATGAAGATGCTGCCATATATGGTGAAACACCAACTTCTGAGGAACTTATTTCTTGGATTCAAGAAGAATATGAAAAGGATGAAGCTGATCGTGTTCATGTTGTACCAACTGTTATAGAAAATACGGGTTGGGTACATGAAGAACCAGTAGAACCTGACACAACTGTAAGAGACATAATTATTGTCGTTGTTACTTTAGTAATAATTGCTGGTATAGTCTTTGTTGTCATCAAAGCTCGAAAAGAGAATTAATTCATAAATATTGAAGATTGTGGAAAAGATATCAAAAAACTTAATTGATATCTTTTTTTGTGTTATCATATTAATGATAGAGAGTGAATGTTATGAGCCAAAAAAAGAAACCCCAGGCCAATTTTATCAATGAAAAATTTGATTTAGACAATGGTCTTACCAAAGAACAAGTAAATTATCGTATAAAAAGTGGTCAAGTAAATCGTTGTAAGACTTCAACTACTAAAACAATTCCCCAAATTATTAAGACTAACCTTTTTACATTATTCAATTTAATTAACTTCATTTTAGCTTTGATGTTAATCAGTGTTAAATCTTATGAGAATACCATTTTTGTTCTGGTAGCAGTCATCAATCTGATAATAGGTATTTTTAATGAAATAAGAGCTAAATTGATCATCGATAAACTATCTATTTTAGTTTCTAAAAAGACAGTAGTCGTTCGTGATGGTCACGATGAAAAAGTTGACATTAAAGATATTGTTTTAGATGATATTATTCTTTTAGATACTGGTGATCAAGTGGTTGTAGATAGCGTTGTATTAGATGGTGAAGTTGAAGTAAATCAATCGTTTGTCACTGGTGAAGAAAAAGCGGTTTTTAAACAAGTTGGCGATGAAATCCTTTCAGGAAGTTTTATTATCAGTGGTCATTGTAAGAGTAGAGCTATTCGGGTCGGTAGTGATAACTATACCTCTAAAATATCTACGGATGTAAAATTTATTAAAAAGATTAATTCCGAAATACTTCGATCTTTTAATAAAATTATCAAAATTATTACTTTTATTATTGTTCCGTTTGGACTATTTACTTTTTTAAAGCATTTATATGTTTTAGATGTCAATATAAAAGATACTGTCATAGCAACAGTAGCCGCTCTTGATGGTATGATTCCTAATGGTTTAATTTTATTGACTAGTACAATTATGGCCGTCAGTGTGGTTAAATTGCATAAGTATAAAGTGTTAGTTCAAGAACTATATTGTATTGAGACTCTAGCGCGAGTAGATGTCATATGTCTTGATAAAACTGGTACTTTAACAGAAGGAAAAATGGAAGTTGTTGAAACGATTCCGTATAACAATCATTCAATCGATAATATTGAGACCGCAGTCAGTAATGTAATGGACTATTTACGAGATAATAATGCGACTAGTCGGGCTCTTCGCAATAAGTATAATAGTAAAAATACTTGGAAAGGAATCAATAAAATACCTTTTTCTTCAAAAAGAAAATTTTCGGGAGCTGAGTTTGAAAAGAGGGGAACATACTTAGTAGGTGCCTGTGAATATTTATTAAAAAGTCAATATAAAGATGTGCAAAAAATTATTGATGATTACGCTAATAACTATCGTGTTTTAGTTGTTGTTCATACTTCAGAAAAGATTATTGATGATGTCATACCTGCTGAAGTTGAGATAATGGGATTCATTCTTCTTCAAGATAAGATTAGAAAGAATGCCAAAAAGACCTTAAAGTATTTTGAGGAGCAAGGAGTAGATGTCAAAATAATTTCTGGTGATAGTATAGTTACGATTGCGAATATTGCTAATCGCTTAAATATAAACAACATTAAAGCTATTGATATGACGAATGTGCACGATGATGAAATTAGCAGTTTAATAGCTTCATACAATGTTTTTGGTCGAGTAAAACCAGAACAAAAGAAGCTGATAATTCAAGAATTGCAAAAAGCGGGGCATACGGTGGCGATGACTGGTGATGGCGTCAATGACGTTTTAGCCCTTCGTGAAGCTGATTGTAGTATTGCTATTGCTAGTGGTAGTGATGCTTCTAAGAATGTCAGTCAATTGGTACTTTTAGATTCTAACTTTGATTCATTACCTAAAGTTGTTTTAGAAGGGAGAAAAACAATCAATAATATTGAAAAATCATCATCACTATTTTTAAGTAAAACTATCTATGGGATAGCCTTAGTTCTCATCTTTTTAATAATTCCGTTTATTTATCCTTTTTCATCTTTACAGATGACTCTTATTAGTGTTTTAACAATCGGCATTCCGTCCTTTTATTTGGGCTTGCAACCCAATGATGACATTGTTAAAAAAGGGTTTTTAAAAAATATCATAAACAATAGTTTGCCTAGTGGCATAACAATGATCATCGATGTCATTATGATCGTCTCTATCGCTTCAATGTTT
The DNA here is from genome assembly GCA_947632345.1 of uncultured Bacilli bacterium. Classification (GTDB taxonomy): domain Bacteria; phylum Bacillota_I; class Bacilli_A; order RF39; family UBA660; genus RUG11788. Next base: position 4,131 of record CANROW010000039.1, read on the forward strand.
GGAGTAGACGATATATATATTTCAACGATGTGTGTATTAATGGCAGCTACTGTTGGATTTATTTTATTGTATAAACTATCTTGTCCTTTTAATTTTAGAAGGAAGATCTTATTTGGTACGATGGTCACCGTATTTGTAATTGCAGTTACATATTTTCGAAATGTTTTTGATTTGGGAGCGGTCAGTTTTAAATTTATGATCATCTATCTCTTATTAACAGTTCTGTCAATAATTTCTTTTAATGGTATCCATAAATTATTAAAGAAATTTATTAATTAAAAAAAGATTTTAGCTTTCCTAAAATCCTTTTTGCTCTTTACAATACTTCGATATCATCTTGGGAGTTCTTTTTTAAATCTTTACTAGTGTCCTCTTGTGGCATTGCGTCATTGCTTGAATGCGTATCACTTTCTATTTTTGAAGCATTGATAGTTCTATCTTTAGCCCAAGAACGGATACTTTCAATTTTCTCTTTATTAGTTTGGTACATTGAGACGCTGTGCTTAAAGGCGTTCTCAATTGTTTCAGGTGATAATTCCGATACACCAGCTATGTTTTGATAAGCGATATCACGGATGATGGATTCAATATCAGAACCACTATAGTTCGTTGTCAATTTTACTAATTTTTCTAAATAATTATGATCACTCTTAATTCCTAAATATTTTTCTAAATAAAGGGAAAGTATTTCCCGTCGTTCTTCATCACTTGGCAAATCAATGAAGAATATTTCGTCAAATCTTCCTTTACGCAATAGTTCAGCTGGTAGTTCTTTAACATTATTGGCCGTAGCAACAATGAAGACATCTTTTGTACACTCTTGTAACCAAAAGAGAAATTGTCCAATCAATCTAGTTGTTACGCCACTTGAATCACTGACACCTGATAAACCTTTTTCAATTTCATCAATCCAAAGGATACAAGGTGATACATGCTCAGCTGTTTCAAAGGCTTCTTTTAATTGTTGTTCACTTTGACCAACGTATCGCCCTTGAATAGTAGCAAAATCCAAACGGTATAGTGGTCTTTGCCAACGATCCGCTATGGCCTTGGCTGATAAACTTTTTCCACAACCTGGGACACCCATTAATAAGATTCCACGAGGAGGGCGAATGCCTCTTTTTTTCATTTCTTCTCTTTTTTCAGGATTTAAAAGTTTTTCTTTTTCATCTAACCATTTCTTAAGTCCTTCTAATCCTCCAAAAGCAATGCCATCTTCAACATTGATTTTTTCTAGACCATTTATATTAGAAAAAAGACTATCTTTGGCAAATTTTAAATCAATTAAATCTTCTTTTAACAAACTTCCTTTAGCAATCAATGAAGAAATGACATTTTTAACTTCTATTTTACTAATTCCTAAAAGAATATTAGCGGCTTCTTTAACATCATTTACATCCCAACCGATTTGAATTTGATTTTGGTATGGTCTAATATTTTCAACAATAATATTAAATAATTCTTCTTCTGTTGGTAACTCTAAATCAATGACCATTCCTTGTCTTTGTAATTGAATCCAAATTGGTGCTGCTGTAATGACGATGACACAAGATGATTTTTGCTCAGCTAGAGTAGTTATATCAACTAAATATCTAGCTGTAAATGTTTCACTATCAAGTTCAGAGACATCACTTAAAATATAGATTTGATTCTCACTCGTTTTTAATTCTTCAACTATATAATCAAGTGCTCCCATCATCAATTTATCGTTATTATACGCTTCACCAGTTACTAAATTAGTAAATCCCTTAGACATGGAATGGACTTTCATATTAGTATTAGTCTCTTTAGCAATTTCGGTCAACAATTCTAAAGCACGTACTTTCTCGATAGTATTAATTCCTATCAAGGGAATTCTCGCTAATAGATATTGTGTCAATAATTTTTTGGTATCGTTATAATTCATTTTTTTCCTTGTATAATCAATCTCATAGAAATGAGTTAAATTTTTATAGATTGATTAATTCCTTTCTATTTATATTTTTTGAA
>CANROW010000040.1 GCA_947632345.1 uncultured Bacilli bacterium
TCAAAGATATATTGAAAAACATAATTCTAAAAAGAAAATTATTTCTTAGTTAGGAAATTTTCCCTTGATAGTGACAACTTTACCAATAATTAATTATTTGTTTAAATTGCTTCTATATATTATAATTATTTTATAAGATAGGTTATTGGTGATGACTATGAATGATAATCTAAAAATATTGAGTAAGTTTTTTATTTTTATCGTGATTGAATCTCTAGTTTTATTCTTTTTAATGACTGGTTATACAGCTAATTATGATAAACTAGCTACTTCTATTTATTTAAATGGGCAAGAAATTCAATACTACGGTGAAGAAGGATATAAGAACTATATCTTTCCTATTCGTGTTGTTAATAGAACATACAATTATGATAAACATCCATCAACTAAGATCGATAAAAGTGATAAATACATTATTGATATTAACGAATGTGAAGTGTACTATAAATCCAATAATATTAGAAATAATTATTCTATTGGAGCCAATTGTGGTGAAAAACATAGTGAAAGTGAGACCTTTAAAATAGTTGATGAAAGTGATTTTACAATGAAAATCTATCGTAAAAATGAATTGATATATGATGGTGAATTTAAAAATGACGTAACCAAATATATCGTGGATGAAGGAAGATACTTTTTCCATATCTATGGCAAGAGAAAAGTAAGTTTAATATCAAGTACTAAAAATCATATTACTTTTAACATTATAATTGGTGGTGATAACGATGAAGAATAAATATACAATTATTGAATTGATCATAATATCTCTTCTAGTCCTATTGATATTTGATTTTTTAGCTGAAAAGGGAGTCACTTACGATGGTATCAGTAAAGAGGATGAAACTGATTATATCAATGAAATGTATGAGACATCTCCTGAATTATTTGAATTTGATGGCAATGGTAAAGCCATAGTCTATATAAGAGTTTTTACCTATGAAAAAACAAATAATAGTCGAAGAAGTATTATTTTTGACAAAGATTTAAATGAATGTGATGGCTATTACATTGTCTATAAGAACAACGATAAATTAGAAGTTGATGTATCTCATCTCTGTGATATGTTAGATGAATAGCTTAATTTTCTTTATGCGATACTTATATTTATAAAAAATGCTGACTTAATAAGTCATTGTTTTTTTTTGCTATTTTTTATATGATTTTTATGAGGTGAAAAAATGGATCAAGAAAAAATGGGCAAATTTATTGCTGAACTTCGGAATGAATATGGTTATACACAAAAAGATATTGGTGATAAATTAGGTATTACTGATAATTCAGTATCGAAATGGGAACGTGGGATTAATGCCCCTGATATATATTATTTAAAGGAATTAGCGGAAATTTTTCATGTTACTGTTCAAGAACTTTTGAATGGCGAAAGAAAATTCAAAAAGAAAGAAGTAGATAAAGAGCATCATCATAAAGTATTAGAAGTTAAAAACTTATCTAAATCTTTTGGTAAGAGAAAAATATTAAAAGATATTACTTTTGATATTTATGAAGGAGATATCGTCGGTTTAATTGGACCTAATGGTGCTGGTAAAACAACTCTCATCAAAACTATTTTAAGTCTTTATCACATGGATAAAGGTAGTGTTAAAATATGTGGTCACAACATCAAAAAAGAATTGGAAGCAGCTCTTTCACAGACGGGATCAATTATTGAAAATCCTGATTTATATCAAAATATTAGTGGCCGTAAAAATTTAAAAATAACAGCTTTAATCAACAATATCAAAGATAATGATTATATTGATGCGATGGTAAAGTTTGTCAAATTAGAAGATCGTATTGATGATAAAGTTAAGAAGTATTCACTTGGTATGAAACAGCGTTTAGGACTTGCGAATGCCCTTATCAAAAGACCTAAACTATTAATATTAGATGAGCCAACCAATGGTTTAGATCCAATGGGAATTAAAGAATTAAGAGAAATTTTAAAGAAGATTAGTCACGAAGAAAATATGAGTATCTTAATCAGTAGTCATATCTTATCAGAAGTAGAAAATATATGTGATCGCATTCTCATCATTGATGAAGGCGTAGTAAACAGTGAATTTGGCATTGAAGAAGTTAAATATAAAAATATAAGTTTAGAGGATGAATTCTTTTCTAAGACAAAGAAAGATAAATAAGTAGGTGCATGATGAAAATATTCAATTTAATTAGAAGTGAATTTGTCAAAAATTATAGTTTAAAAAAATTTCTCATCATTATTTTAGTAATTACGCTCTTTTGTGTCGGTCTAGTTGAATTTACTAATATGTTTTATCCCCAAAAATCTGATGATAATCCCGTATTTAGTTTTTTTGATGAGCATAGGTATAAAGAATTAAATACTAAAAATAATAGAGATCTTGAAGAAGAATATGAATTGTACGCTATGAATATTATCAAAGAAATAAATGAATACACTGAAAAAAATAACATTTCATATGCGGAATACGATTGGCGATATAGATTGTTAGTGGATATTCGTTTTGATTTAGAAGAAAATTATTTGGATAAATTAATTCGTGATAACATTGATGATTCTTTTATTAAAAATATTTGTTCCGACGATAGTTATAAGCCAACAGAATATGGAGATGGTTATGCTTCTAGTTTCCCAGGTAAAATCGCAATGCGTTGTGACTATTATAAAGATAATACTTTGGATTCACGAATTGCTGAACGCGAAAAGACAATCAATATTTATTCGCAATTATTAAAAGAAAATAAATACTATTTATATTTACAATATTTAGTTGATGAGGGTCGGTTATGGCCAGATGAAGTAGAAGTTGCTCAACTTATTATTGATAAAAAAATAGAAGATGTAACCGATTGGCACGCCCTATCTTTCTTACAGTATAGTAACTTACCAATAGGAGATATCACTGATGAAGAATCTTATAATGAGCTTTATACTGACTATGGCTACGCTTCATATGAGGATTATGTCAGATACCAAAAGACCCTCCAAAGAGATGAAGAAAAAGATAAAAAGATTATTCTATATAGCTTAAAAAATGATATTAAACACGATCTAGTCTATGATAAAACTACTTATTCAGGAATGACTGATTATTCTTTTCAATTCGTTTCTAGTAAAACAATAGTTAATCAATCGTTTCATTTGACAATTATCGTTTTACTTCTTGTATGTATTACGAGTAGTGGTATTGTGAGTGGTGAACATAATAAAGGAACAATTAAAAATATTATCACAACACCAGTTAAGAGATATAAGATCTTATTGAGTAAGTTTATTTATTTGATTTTGCACACATATATCCTTTGGTTAATTGGTGTAGTTATTTTGAGTCTTTATGCTGGAATTAGATTTGGTTTTAATGATCTAATTACACCAAAGCTCATCTATTCTGGGGGCAAAGTCATTGAAGTAAATTATTATCTATACTTGTTAAAAGATCTATTCTTAGCAAGTATTCCGATCATCGCCTTTTTAAGTATCTTATTCTTTTTATCAACTGTTACTCTAAACACCGCTTTAACGACAAGTATTATGTCAGTTTTAGCTATAATCCCATCAATCTTATATTTTATATGTTTTTATCTAAAGTTAAAGTTTCTCGTGTATACGCCTTTCTTATATTTTGATTGCGGATTTATATTTAATAAGATGGAATATTTTACTAATATTTTGAAACAGGTCGATATGAATTTAAATTTAGGCATAGTTGTATCTTTAATTACAATTATCGTGTTATATGGTATTACTAATGTCATTTACCTAAAAAGAGACATTAAGAACTAGGAAGTGATGAGATGAAAATTATTAATTTAATTAGAAGTGAATTCATAAAGAACTATAGTATAAAAAGATTATTATTAATAGTATTGGTGATGGCTATATCAGTACTCGTCTTAGGAGAAGGATTTCTCTTACTAGAGAAAAAATACTATTATGGCATAGATGAACAAAGCATAGAAGAAATCAGTAATGAATATCAACAATTATTAGCCAAGAAAAATAAGAACATTGATGATGAATTTGAGCTATATTATTATAAAGTTGAATTAGAAACTGATAAATATATCTATAAAAATAAAATAGACAAGGATTGGCGCGAAGAATTGATAAATACTATTTTTGATAAATTAATGGAAAATAAAATTATCGAGATATATAGAGATAAGCCAGAGCAAATAAATTTAGATGTTGTATGTAACACAATTAATATAAGTAAGAATTTTTATGAGTATGCTCAAATCTTATGCGATAATGAAACAAATATTGATGAGCTTGAATCTAAAAACAAGAAAATAATAGATGATTATAGTGAGCTTTTAAAAGAAAATAAATATTATTTATATCTATCATATCAAAATTCTAATGGCTTTAATGAACTAAAAAGTTCAGGTCATATGGAACTCGCTAAAATAATAATTGATGAAAAGATTGAAGATGCTAACGATTTTAGAGTGTTGAATTATCTTCAATATTATCCACCAAGAAACTGTGATTCAATAGAAGAGTATGTTATTTTCGAAACGGAAGAAGCAAGAGAAAAATACATCAATGATTGTTTTAAAACTCAAAGGAATGAAAAAACAGAAGAAAAAAGTGCCATAGTTCTTTATAGTAGTAAGCACAATATTCCTCATGACATTTCTTATACAGAGTGGAGTGGACCAAGGCGTAGTGAAACTTATACGACTAGTAAGCATTTGGTCAACAAAGTCTTTCATCTATCAATTGTCATCATTATTTTAATTGCGATTACTAGTAGTGGCATTGTCAGTGGTGAACATAACAAAGGAACGATTAAGGATTTGATCTCTTCACCCGTAAAGAGATCAAAAATATTACTTAGTAAGTTCATCTATTTGATCTTGCACACATACATCATTTGGTTAATTGGTCTAGTCATAATGTACTTTTATGCCGGCTTTAGACTAGGATTTAATGATCTATTATTGCCAAAACTAGTCTATAGTGGTGGTAAGGTCATAGAAGTAAATTACTTATTATATTTGTTAATTCAGATGTTCGTTTCAAGCATTCCTGTCATCGCTTGTTTAAGCATTCTCCTCTTCTTATCAACAGTTACTCTAAATACGGCTGTTACAGCATCTATCACAAGTATCTTAGGAATTATGCCACCAATTCTTTTCTATATCTGTTCTAATTTTTCAATAAAAGG
>CANROW010000041.1 GCA_947632345.1 uncultured Bacilli bacterium
TACGATATTTTAAGTCGTGTGAGGAAGTGAAAAGATGCGGGACAAACTATTAATAAGTGGACTAGGGATTGTAGTGTTAGCTATGTGTGTAGTTGCCGGAATATCAATCGCTTACGCAAGCGTAACAAGTCGACTGGATATTAATGGTTATGCCAGTATGAATAGCGGCAATTGGAGCGTCCATTTTGCTAATATGAAGAATGTTGAACTTATTGGTGATGTGCGCGAAAAGAGTAAACCGCTACTACGTGATGATTCAACAAGTATAAATGGCTTTGATATTGAGTTTTTTGGAATTGAATCATCAGCTAGCTATAGTTTTGAAGTTCAAAATGATGGTAGCTATGATGCAGTTATTAGCTCAATAACAATACCGAAACCGAAATGTACAGGTATAGGTACTAACAAAGAAAAAGATGCGAACTTAGTATGTAATAACATTGAGTACACTTTACTTTATGAGGATGGGGATGTCATAAATGTTGGCGATGAGTTAGCGGAAGGGATGACAAAAAGACTTAAATTGACTTTGAACTACAAAGGTAAGACATTGCCAGAAAATAAAGTAGAAATTTCAGGACTTGGTATAACAATAATCTACTCACAAAAATAGAATGGAGGTAAAAAAGATGACAAACAAAAAAACAATAGGAATACTAGGAGTAATGATTTTAATATTGGTAGTGGTATCAGTTATTGGTATAACTTATGCAGCATTTACGCAAGAATTACAAATTGAAGGAACAGCAAGTGCCAAAGCAGCGTCTTGGAAAATAAAATTTAAAGAGTTACAAGAGGCAGAAACGATAGGTACTGCTAAAGAAATAGAGAAACCATCAATAGAATCAGGTGACACAAAAATATCAGGATTTGTGGCTCAATTAGCATCACCAGGGGATTCAATTAGTTATAAATTTAAAGTAGCTAATGAAGGGACATTCAATGCTAAAGTAAGTTCAAAAAATATTCCTACACCAACTTGTACCGGAAGTGGTAACGCAGCTGCCACAGATAAAGATAATGTATGTAAGCATTTAACATATACATTGACTTATGCAACTGGAGGCGAGATTAATGAAGAGGATACATTAACAGCTGGTGAAGAAAAAGAGTTAAAATTGACATTAACATATAGTGCTAGTGTGCCAGCAAATGAGTTGCCTACTAACGATGTAACAATTGGCAATTTAAGTACAACGTTAACATATGTGCAAGATGGCGGAAATACTGCTGGGGCTTAAAACAAGCATATAAAGAACATAATTGTGGATAAATAAAAATTATCCTAATCTTATTCTTTCCTATTTTTAAAATAATTATGTTCTTTATAAAGACATTTAGGAAAAGGAGAAGAGTATGAAAAAAAGTGAAATAAAATTAGTTGTTATGGAAATTGTAATGCTCAGTATTCTTTTTTTAAATTTTTTTATAAAGAACATATTAGATCAAAAAAAACTTATTTTGTTAATAATTTTATTCATATTGATAACATCTAAGACTGTTGGATATGAAAGAAGTCGTAAACTTCAAAACAAAAAAGTAATAATACTAGTAGCTTTATATAGCATATCTTTTCTAGTACTAATATACGGTCTAGGTCTTTTTACAGGATATCAAAATAATTCATATAGTATGGCATTATGGAGTATAGTCAACAATGTAACGCCCGTAGTAATTCTAATTTTAACTACTGAAATTTTACGATATGAGATTTGTAAAAAGGGTGAAAACAATAAATTAGTATTATCAATCGCGGTGATTCTATTTACCTTAATTGATGTTGTAATGTTGTTGCATCTGTATGATACAAATGAGTTGGGAGATTTAATAAAATTATTGACAGTTGTTGTCGTGCCTAGTTTATCAAAAAACTATATCTTATGCAATTGGAGTAAGAAATATGGATTTGTAGCAAATATGGTATATGAAGCAGTATTTGGATTATATGAATATGTAATGCCAATACTACCAAATTTAGGGGATTATTTAGAGTCCGTATGTTTCTTTTTAATACCAATAATGATGAAATACATAATTAAAGATGGTATGTGTGAGAATGAAGAAGAAGATGTAAGAGATAAGAAGAAGAGAATAATCATAACAAGAGTAGTAGGAAGTGTTAGCACAATAGTTATATTAATAATAATTGGGCTATGCAGTAATATTATGCCATATTGGATAGCAGCAGTTGGATCAGGAAGTATGGATCCCACAATAAAAGTAGGAGATGCTGTAATTGTTGATAAAACGATAACGAATCATATTGAAAAGTTAAAAGTAGGAGAAGTTATTGTATTTAGAGTAAAGGATTCAATATATACGCATCGCATAGTTGAAAAAAATGAAGAAAATGGAACTTATGTTATTAAGACAAAAGGTGACCGCGAAGGTAATGTTGTTGATGATTGGGTAGTTACTAATTCCGATATAATAGGGGTTGTAAGATTTAAAATATCTTACATTGGCTATCCGACAGTGTTGTTAAACAGATTAATAAAGGAGAGTAAATCATGAAAGATGAAGTAAAATATTTTAGCACTGATAAAATGTATACGATAAAAAAGAAGAACATTGAACCAACGAAATTGGTAGTTTATACATTGATAATATTAACGCTTTGTTTTTTAATAATTGGAGTATTTTTTCTTATTAAGAGTTTTAATTTGAGTGGCGAAAAAGAAGAAGTTCAATATAGTGAACAAGGAAAAGCCGATTATACGGTTTATTTAAAAGAAAATTCATATTATGAAAGCAAATATTTAGGAAGTGGAATGCAGTATGTAGCAAGTCTAATAAATACGATAAATACGGATTTTAACTATGAGATTCATTCAGATAAAAACCTTGATTTCAAATATAATTACAAAATAATTGGAACACTACAAATCATGGATAAAATGGATAGCTCAAAAATACTATACAGCAAAGATAACATCTTATTGAAAGAACAGACTGAAGAAACTAACTCAAATAATATTGTAATTAATAAAAATGTAATAATTGATTATGATGAGTACAACAATTACGTAAATTCTTATAAGCGAGAGTATGGATTGACCGCAAATAGTCAATTAGTAGTGACAATGTTAATTAATGTAGAAGGTGTATATGAAGAAGGTATTGAAGAATTAAATAAATCTAGTAAGTTACAAATAACGATTCCTCTAAGCGAGCAGACTTTAAATATACCAATTAATACAGCAAACATAGATAATAGTGGGATGCTTGCAAGTAGACAAGGATTTGGTATAAAAAGTATCAATAAGTTATTGTGTGGAACAGTTCTTTTGATTATTGGAATAATAGGAAGTTTATTTAGTAGAAAATTATATCTCGAGTATAAAAAAGAAAATATTTATACAATAACCGTTAATAAGATTTTAAGAGAATATGATCGCTTAATTGTGAAAGGGAACATATCAATTCAAGAGGACAAATACACAAATATCATTCGCCCAGAGAACTTTATAGAAATGGTGGATGCTTCCCAAAATTTAAAAGCCCCAATATTGTTTTATGAAGTATTACCAGGAGAAAAATGTTTCTTTGTCATAGTAAATGGTGATACATTGTATAAATATCG
>CANROW010000042.1 GCA_947632345.1 uncultured Bacilli bacterium
ATGTTCATTTTTTGGATCCAAACTTATGAGGGAAAACCGAAAGCCCTATATCGAAAAATATTAAATTTTTTCATGGCTGCTATCGGTTTGAGTTTAATTGTCTCTAATTTGTATTGTATGAGAGATTTTATTATTACTGATTGGCTTGATGTATATTCTGATTCTCCTTATATAGCAAAATATATGGCAGATCATTTAAAGAATGGTAGTAGAATAGTAGCATTACATTCGGCGACTGCTTCTTCAATAATACCATATATTCCAGAAGGGCATAATTTTGTTTTTTACGATACTTCAAATAATCAACCATTTACTTATGTGACTTGGTCTGGTTCAAGTGCTGAGGTTCGCTGGCCTGGATTGAAATTATTATTTGATGGTGATTTTGCTGATGATAATGAAATGTATGTGTTATGTCTTGGAACTTGTCCTTATGTCTTTGATTACATGGATAGAAATGATTTTAATGTTGAACTGATTTATGCTTCAAAATATGCCTTATATGAGTCATATAATTTGTGGTTGGTTACAAAAAATTTTTAAAAAGTATTATCATTGTAATGCTTGGGTAATTTTGGTATACTTATTTAGAGATATTATAATAAGAAAATATTTATATTTTCTTTATGGTTGCAGGTGTGTGTTATGAAAAAGAAAGAAATAGTTATTATTGGCGCTGGTCCAGCTGGTTTGACGACAGCATATTATTTATTAAAAAATAGTAATGAATATTCTGTAACTATTTTAGAAAGAGATAACATTATCGGTGGTATATCTAAAACTATTGAATTTGATGGTTATCGCATTGATACAGGAATTCACAGATTTTTTACTAAAAATGATGAAATTGAAAAAATATGGGAAGAATGTTTACCAATTCAAGGAAAGCCCGCTTATGATGATATTTTACTCCAACGTGAAAAAGAATTTCGAAAAGGTGGACCTAATCCTGAGAAGCAGGATAAAACGATGCTAATAAAAGATCGTATTACTAGAATATATTATGGTAGGAAATTTTATGATTATCCAGTTACTCTCAATATGACAACTATTAAAAATATGGGCTTTTTAACAATGACTAAAGCGGGATTTAGTTATTTAAAATCTTGTATTCACAAGTTGCCAGAGACGAGTTTAGAAAATTTTTATATAAATAGATTTGGTAAAGTTTTATATCAAATGTTTTTTGAAAGTTACACAGAAAAAGTTTGGGGTATCAATCCAAGTAAGATATCTGCTGATTGGGGTGCACAACGCGTAAAAGGATTATCGATTGCCGCTGTCATTAAAGATATGATTAAAAAAATTATAGGTAAAAAGAATGATAAAACCGCTGAAACTTCACTAATTGAAAGATTTATTTATCCAAAGTTGGGGGCTGGACAAGTCTATGAAGAAATGGCTAATAAAATAAGGCAAATGGGTGGAAAAATAATTTTAAATGCTGATGTTAAAGAAATATTATTTAAAAACAAAAAAGTTGAGTCAATTACTTATTACCAAAATAATAAAAAACACCAATTGAACGTTGATATTCTTGTATCTTCTATGCCACTCAAAGAATTATTCACTTCAATTCACGGAATGACTATTCCAAAAGATATATATGAAATAGCTACTAATTTGCCATATAGATCGTTTATGTCAGTCGGCTTAGTAGTTGATAAATTATATTTAGAAAATACCACTAAAGTTAAAACTCTTAATGAAATTATTCCTGACTCATGGATATATGTTCAAGAGCCAGATGTAAAAATGGGAAGACTACAAGTTTTTAATAATTGGTCGCCATATCTTTTTAGACATAAAGAAGAAATAAATAATAAAGTTTTATTCACATTAGAATACTTTTGTGATGAATTCGATGATTATTGGAATATGTCTGATGAAGAATTCATTGATTTTGCAATTGAAGAAGCTTTAAAACTTAAAATGATTAGCAGTAAAAAAGCCGTTGAAAAGTCTGTTAGAATAAAGGTGCCAAAAGCTTATCCCGCTTATTTTGGAACATATTCACAAATTGATAAAGTAATAAATTATGTAAATGGTTTTGATAATGTTTATTGTGTTGGAAGAAATGGTCAACATCGTTATAATAATATGGATCATTCAATGTTAACAGGAATAGAGACTGCTAAGCACATTTTAGATAATCATATTGATAAAAAAGAAATATGGAATGTAAATGTGGAGAAGGAGTATCATGAAGAAAAAAAGTCATAAGAAAGAAATAGCGTCAAAGATAAAAAAAGGAATAAAAAGATTTATACAATTGATTGATCGGAATAAATATACAATTATATATAGTATATTATTCATTTTATATGCTAAAGTTTCGCTTGAAATATTATTGTATCATGATAGTTATTGTAATGAAGGACAAGCTTGGCTAATCAGTAAGAATTTGAACTTTTGGGGCATATATAAACAAATGTATTGGGAAGGACATCCTTGTTTGTGGCATTGGATACTAATGCCGTTTGCCCAGTTAGGTTTCCCTTATCACACGATGAATTTCATCAGTTGGGGCATATGCTTGATAACAGTATTATTGATGTTTAAGAAATCACCATTAAGTCCCATATCAAATGCGATAATTGTTTTTTCTGTACCACTATTGTATAATTATTCAGCTCTATCTAGAAGTTATTGCCTAATACCATTAGCCTTGACTTTGTTAGCAATCAATTATAAGAGTCGTCACAATCACCCAATTAGATATATTTTGTTGATATTATTATTGGCTTGGACTCATGTGGTTATGTGGGGAATGGTAGGGGGATTATTAATCTTATTTTACTATGAAGAAATAATAAAGAACCACAAGACCAATACGAAAGAACAAAAGAAAAAAGTTTATCTGAGTTTATTAATTATAATAGCTGGATTATTATTTATGTTAATACCAATTGGTTTAGGAGTAAGTCATAATTATTTAGTAAGAACAGGACGTAATTTAGAAAAATTTTATATTTTGACCAATATGGCTCTGCAAATTTTTCCAGCAGTAACAAATGTTCAAATATATATATATATATTATTAGGAATTACAATTGTATTTGGTTTATATGAATTAATTTTTTATCATAAGAGTTTCATTATTTTATTA
>CANROW010000043.1 GCA_947632345.1 uncultured Bacilli bacterium
TGGGCGATATAGGACTCGAACCTATGACCCCCTGCTTGTAAGGCAGGTGCTCTAACCAACTGAGCTAATCGCCCAAACAATATAAATTGTCGTAGACATTTAATAATATATCATCTACGTTTTTTTTTGTCAACAATTAAGTTAACTTTTTTACGAATTGTCCTTCTCTTGCTGCAATTCAGAATATTTATCTTCAATCCAGTCTTCAAGCTTTCTAGATAATGTTTCAAATCCTTTTTCCGTCTCAATTATCTTATTTCTTCTTTTACCATTTATACGATAATCAATATCCTTTATGCTAAGTTTTAAATGACAGCTCTCTTCATCTTTATCAACAATCTTTACCCTAATTGTTTCTCCTATATTGACATAATCATTAACATCCTTAACAAATTTAGTTGATATTTCTGAAATATGAATGAGACCACTATAATAATCATCAAGGCTTACAAAAATACCATAATTTTCAATTCCCGTTACACAACCTGTAACAATTTTTCCTTTTTCATACTTAGCCATATTTACACCTTCTTGCATATTATAACATCCATTTATATTTTTCGCAAACTCTTTACTTAAATATTTGAAAAGTGTATACTTTTTATTGGTGATGAGTGATGAGAAATAATGAAGATGTAGAAAAAAAAATATTGGAAGTACTTGAGAGAATCAAACCTTATTTAGAAGGCGATGGTGGTAGTTTAGAGTATGTTAAGTTTGAAAATGGAATCGTCTATATCAAACTATTAGGAGCCTGTGCAGGATGTGGTATGATTGACGTAACATTAAAAGATGGGATAGAAGCCATGTTAATGGATGAAATACCAGAGGTTTTGGGAGTAGAAAGAGTTTGATATAACTCTTTTTTATTTTGTGATATAATCAATTACTATCTTAAGATTCTTTTCATATTGATCAACGTTTAAAAAATATGTGTAAAAATTTCTAAAATCTTGTTGATTTAAAATGAATTCATCAAATATATCAAAAAAATAACTAGGAAAAATTAAACGTGATAAAAGCATATATCGCTCATTAACTGATAAATTATTTAAAATTTTTAATTGATTGGTCTCAATTAAATTATCTGAATAAACATAATTTTTTATGTACTCCCCTAAATCTCTAGTAATATGATCAAATACGAGATTAGTAACACTGTAGTAATCGTACAAATCAGCATTTCGTGAAATGCGATTGTGGCATAGAGATAAAGGAATGTAATCATCAATTGGAATTAAATTGAATATTTGAATCGCTAATTCGGCTAACTCCAAATAATAATTTATAATTGAAAGCGATAATACATCCATTTTTATATTACTATTGCTGACAAAATATGCAACTTGATCTATTTTTATTTTCCATAACTTTATCCAATTAAAATCTTTCTTCTTAACATATGAAATATGGTAACTGCCAGAATTATATATGTCTTCTAACAATAACATTCTATTAACATTAAATTTGACCATCATCAATATATAATTTTGATTATCATAAGTACTTATATATTTATTATGTCTATTTTTTATAATTTTATGAAAGAAACTATCATTACTAATAAAATTATATATATACTGCAAATATTCTTCATTCATTTGGCAATTCTTAAAAATATAGAAATTGTTATTGTATAAAAATACATATCCATCATTATTTTTCCTGATAACTTCAACTTTTATATCATATAAGAAAGAAATTAAGTTAGTAATCATTAACAATCACCATACTAAATTATATGAAAAAAATCTTAGTATAAACTAAGATTTTATTTTTTAAATTTATATGTTACATAGTTTTTTGTGTATCATCATTTGAACTGATTCTAGCTTTTTTGATATCAAGAACGTCTCTAAACTCAGCCTTTCCATCTAACACATCTCTAATTTGTGAAGCAAAACGTTCGGTCATTTGTCCTTTCTCGATATCAGTAGTTTCAGCTTGTTCTCCATCTTGATGTTGATTTTGTAAAGTAGAAATAGCTAATTCATCGGCTAATTGACTAATACTCCAAGCATATCCACCTGGATCTCTTTGTTCTTCATCCTTAAGCATTTTACGAAGTTTTTCTTTTCCGTCTTCACTGCTAGCAATTTCATGAACAGCTTCAGCATCAATACCTAGCACCGTAGAGGCTAAATCTTCAACGACATCATCGACGATTTGAGCTTTTTTACCTTGAACTTCTTCACGAGTATTTTTTCCTACTTCATCATGACTTGTCCAACTAGAAGCAATATCCATTCGTTCAAAATCAGCTTCTGTAAATCCCTTATCAATAAGTTCTTGAGCTTCATCGGGATTTTTCATAACATCATCCCATGCTTTTGCCCACATCAAACCATATTCATGATCATCATTATCATTAGTTTGTGAAACAGTACTCTCAGCACTTTCTTCTGGAATAGTACGACTAACATTGTCTTCCTCAGTTGTTTTTTCAGTACTTTTTTCTTCTGGTTCTTTGGTTCCAAGTGACTTCACAGCTTGCTCAGCATGGCTATTTATTCTTTCAAATATTTCGCCAATAGCTTCGTTGTATTTTGCAATATTATCAGTTAAATCAATTCCATTATTTTGCATTTTAAGCATTTGCTCTCTAATTTGAACTAATTCATTTAATTTTGATAATAATGATTCAATTTCATTCTCATCCCTAGTGTGCGCTAGATTGTTATCATTATCTTCTTCTTTTTTTGGTTCTTCATCATCTTCAATAACATGTTCTGGTGTAACAACAGGAGGCTCTACTCCATCACTACCCTTAGTTTTACTTTTTCCTAGTCCATATTTTTCTGTTGCTATCTTTTCAATATTTTCGGAAACAACCTCTTTGGCTTTATTTTCAGAATCACCATTTGCAACAGGAGTTACAGTTGATTCTTTAGGCTCTTCAGAAGATTTATTAGTCCCATATTTTCCTCTAGCAATATTAGCAACAGCGTCAGCAATTGATCCAATAGTAGCTTCGTCTGTTCCAGCTGCTTTAGTAGAATCTTCATCACCAACTTTTTCTTTAC
>CANROW010000044.1 GCA_947632345.1 uncultured Bacilli bacterium
ACAAAAAGAGAAAAATAACTTTTCTCTTTTTAATACAAGTTCTTTTTTTTGATGTCTACCATTTGGGGTTCACATCATATGTAGTGTTCTTTTCATTATATCAGTTATACTATAAATTTAATTGTAGATGAATCAGTTCCTTCTGTAGCGCCACTTACTACTTCATCTGGTATAGAAACCGTCTCTATACTATTGATTTGTGAAAAATCATAAGTAATTGCATATGAAAGATTATCACCTACAGCACCATTCGATGTTAAGTTATATATAACTCTTACTAAATATCCGTTATCGTCAAAAGTAACAGTTATATTAGCGTTTTCATATTTTGTCTCTCCATCCATTACATTATTATTATAGGAATAATCTCCTGACTCATTTTTTGTGATTGTTGAATCGGTTTTAATCTTGTCTATAACCAAAGAAAAATCTGGAATGGTCATATCAGTATTAGAAGTCTTAAACCAATTAACATTATCTAATGAATAATATTCTATTGCATTCTTAGTGTCATAAAGTTTGTATTTTGTTGATTCTTCGTTTACAACTGTTGCAGATATAACTCCAGATGTTTTATCGACAACGCCACTGATTGTAACACCATTAGTTCCACTCGCCGTAGTGATAGACGTATTCATCGTAATGCTATAACCAGTATAGTCTGAGTAATCTTTAACAGATGTGGCATTTGGATTAACAGTCGTCCCTTCATTTTTATCACTATTCTCTTTATCTTTGTCTTCGTTTTCATCAGCTGGTTTTTGTTCTTCTTTAGGTGAAGTTAAAGTCATAAAAGCTCCTCCACCAATACATATAATCCCAACTAACATTATTAAAATTGCTAATTTCTTTTTCATATCACACCATCCTTTATTATAATTATAACATCTTTTTTCATATAGAAAAGAGGAAAAATAAAAAAAAAGAGATAATTTTACTTATCTCTTAACACTCCATTATGATTTTTTTCTACTTCTTCAATCGCTTTATTGAATAGAGTCATCACTTCTTCATCACTCAAAGTACGACTATTATCCATAAAGGTTAACTTAAATGCTAGGCTTTTCTTATCGATTCCGATATTTTCACCAGCATAGTAATCAAATATTTCGATATTATCAAGTAAGCGCCCACAAGCTTTTTTAATTGTATTACAAACATCACTACTTACAATGTTTTTATCAAGCACAAAAGCAAAGTCTTTAACAATGACTGGATATTTAGATATTTCTTTATTTTTAATACCCCGGACTTTAATGTTGAATAGTTTGTCGACATCTAATTCAAAGGCATACAATTTATTTTTATTTAGACTAGGATGAATAACTCCAACATAACCAACGCTCTCGCGATCAATCACAATACGTGCTGTTTGATAAGGATGAAAATCGCTAGGGAGATCTTCCGTATCAAAATGGTAGCGATTGGTAAATCCTAGGTAATTTAATAAGTTATCAATGATTCCTTTAACTGTGTAAAAATCAATGATAATTCCTTTATGCATCCATTCATTACTTATGTAATTACCACATAGAATACCACTGACTAGTGCTTTCTGTGTACTCTTACCATCTTCCCAATAATAGACATCACTATCTTCAAAAATCATGACTTCATTATTTTTTCTAGCTAAATTATAATTGACAACGTTTATTAGTGAAGGTAATAGACTCGTTCTTAAGAATTTTTTATCTTCACTAAGTGGTGATAGTAATGAAATAGCATTCTTTTTATCGTTGGTAAACCTATTAAGACTGACACTATCAGTCAAAGAATACGTTTTAACTTGATATAAACCTAAGGCGGTTAATCGATTTCGAATCAATTTATTGAAATAGTATTTATCTTCATATTTACCAGGTGTGCTAGGCATTGATGGTAAAGTACTTGATAATTTGTCAATTCCTTTAATGCGCCCAATCTCTTCGATTAAATCTTCTTTAATATGAATATCTAAGCGGTGAGATGGAACTTTGACAACAAATTTATCTTTCTTCTCTTCAACTTGAAAACTCAATTTTTTAAAGGTATCTATGACTTGTTCCTTGGTAAATTGAATACCTAATAATGAATTGACATCATCTAAAGTTATTTCAATTAGGTTGTCTTTAGACTCAAGATTATTATATTCTTGAACACCTTTAATGACCGTACCATTAGCATATTTTTCTAATAAGTAACAAGCTCGATCAATTGCTAGACGAGTACGTTCTGGATCAATTCCTTTTTCAAAACGATTGCTGGCCTCACTGCGTAAAATCTTATTGGCAGTTCTTCGGATATTAGCAGAATTAAAAATAGCACTTTCAATTATTATTTCATCAGTATCAGCTTCGACTTCTGAATTTAGGCCACCCATAACACCAGCTAAGCACACTGGACCATTTTCATTAGCAATGACGATGTCATTTTCGGATAGAACTCGTTCTTGGTTATCAAGAGTGATGATTTTTTCTCCTTCGACGGCTTGACGAACGATTATTTTATTACCTAGAGTGCGATGATCAAAAAAGTGCAATGGTTGTCCATACTCCAACATGACATAGTTAGATATGTCAACGACGTTATTAATTGGTCTAACACCACTGGCCATCAAACGACCTTTTAACCAGTTGGGACTTTCTTCAATCTTTAGATTTTTGACAGCTCGAGCAAGATATGATGGACATTTATCCGTTTGGACATTAACAGAAACATAGTCTTTAATATCTTCAACTTCTTTTTTAGGAGTAGTTTCTGGA
>CANROW010000045.1 GCA_947632345.1 uncultured Bacilli bacterium
CTCCTGGTGCATTTTTCTTTATATCTGTATATATTTCATTTCTTACAGTTTCTTTTTCACTTTTTATTATTTGTCCATTTTCTGTTGTTATTTTCGTTCTCTTTTCTGCTTTTTGATAATTATCACTATAATAATTTGGACTTATATTATATGATATTACTCTGTTGTAATATGTCTTTACACTTGCCTTCTTTAATGCTGCATAATATTGGTTTTCTGCTTGTTGTGTCCATCCTGCATTATTTGCATTTTCTTCTGCTTGTTCTATTTCTCTTCTTGTCTTTTCTGTTCCTTCATATACTACTTCTCCAGCTAGTCCTATTCCTTTTTGATATACATTATATAAATTATTTGACTTTTTGTATCCTACAAATGCTCTCATTATTTTTTCTTCTTTTCCATAATATACTTTACTTATCCTTCTTCCTGATATTCTTGTAAAATAATAACTTAATGTCTTATTTGATGTATATGCTCCATATCCTTCTTTTCTTAATTTTAGCGTTCCTGCTACTTTTGCTAATGTCTTATTTTTTACATTCGAATAATTTGTTCCTAATATTGCACTTGTTGTTTCTGTTGATGTCTTTCTTAATGTTCTATCTTCTGTTGGCAACCAGTATTTGTATGCACTATAGAAATATATTCCACTTGTTCTATTTATTATATACCCTAAATTTCCTACTTTTATATTACTGTCTCCTGAGTCTACTGCCTCTATGTTTATTTGGGTCTTTTCTCTGTGTACATAACTTCTAAATGCTACTTTTATTTGATTTCCTTTTGACACATATACCGCTAGTCCCATTCTTTGGTCACCTCGTCCATCCTTTTCTGCCACTATTCTTAACTCATCACTTACTTTTTTTATTCCAGTATTGTAAATATTTACCTTTTCTATTTTCGTTACGTTTCCATCTGAATCCCTCGTTATTTGCATTAATCCTTTTACATTTGATTTGCTTGTTTTGTTTGTACTTATATTCGTTCTTTCTACTGTTACCTTTTTGCCTTCCATGCTATATCTTGCTACTTTTAATGTCTTTCCTGATATGTTTGTTGCTCCTTCTGTTTCAGGATTTATTGTTTCTGATAAACTTATTATTACATTTCCTTCTTTATCATATATATCTTTGTCTCCTATTATTCTCTTGTCTCCCATTTTTCTTAGTAAGTTTCCATTTTCATCATATACATCTTGGTCTTCTATTGTTCCATATTGCGTTATTGTACTTCCTTCTGGTTTTGTCACTACTATTTTTGCTACCTCTAGTTGCTGAGTTTGATTATCTGTTACCAATGTTATTTCATATGTATTTGGATCTCTTACAAATCCTGGCACTATATTGACTTGTTCTATATTTATTACTACTTTTCCTGTTCCTGCTATTCCTTCTTTATTTATTACTCCTTTTTGATTTTTTACTTCCTGTGTATTTACATTATATATTTCTCTACTTGCTGTTAATCCTGTATCTTCTGTTAATACTTCATAATTACTATAGTCTGCTCCACTTAAGTTATATTCTTCTCCATTGGAATCGAGTATATCTACATTAAATTCTGCTCCATTTAATCCTGGTCTTCTTGGATACATATAGTCTATTTGCCCTATATATGCATCTGCTGCATAATTCATTTGTTTTAATACTAATTGATATTCTGGTTGATTCTTTTGATTTATTTGTATTATGTTCTTTTTATAGTCTACCTTTACTTCACTATCATTATTTCTTGGGTCTATATATGTTCCATTTTCATTTACTTGGATTCCTTTTATTGTAACTTTTCCTGTTACTTCATCTACATATACTTTTGCTTCTCTTGGTGATAATACATAGTCATCTGATACAAATCCTCTTGCTACTTCTGTTTCTCTTGATGTTATTTTTATTTCTCCATTTAATTCATATCTTTGAGTATCTATTTTTCCATTACTATTTGTTAGTTCGTTTGTTAATTCTTCTATCACTTTTCCTTCTGTAATACTTTCTACCTTTAAGTCAAATTTTGCTCCTTTTACTTCTCCTCCTCCTTGTATGTTCGTTTTATATATTTCTACTTTATATGTTGGCTTGTTTTGTATTTCTACTTTTATTGTGTTTGTTTCTTCATCTATGCTTACGTCATAATATACATCTTCTGCTGGTTGTGTTGTCCTTAAGTCATCGTAGTCTATGCTCACTTGTCCTGTTTTTTCATTTTCCTTTAATACTATTATTCTTGCCTTTTTAGTATTTTCATTTTCTACGTATCCTTCTGGTGATTTTGTTTCTACTATTTCTACTACTGTTGTTCCATGCATTACATATTCTTTTCCTGTCGCTATTCCTTTTGTTGTTTGTAATTTCTCTGTTTCTGTACTTTGAGTTGTTTCACTTTGTGTATTATCATCTGCTTGTGTATTTGTTCCATTTGCATTTGTGTTTTCTTCATCTGTATTTTGACCATCTGTATTTTGAGTATCTGTACTTTGTTCATTTGTACTTTGGTCATTTGTACTTTGGTCATTTGTACTTTGGTCATTTGTACTTTGGTCATTACTTTGATTGTCTGTTATTTGTTCTTCATTTAATGTTGTTTTTACTTCAAATTCTGCTGTTTCGTCTATCTTCTCTCTTGTTGCTGATGATGTCTTTGTTATTTCTACATTGTATACTGGTTGATTTTCTAGTATTACTGTTAGTTCAAATGCATCTGGATCTATCTTTAGCACTTCTTCTCCTGTTGCTGTTTTTCTTATTTCTCCTTTTTCATCAAAAAACTCTGATGAACTATTTTCTTTATCTAATTGTGGCACTCCATTATTGTCTACATTAAATATTATCTTCTTCTTTGCTTTTGTATTATCATCTTCTAAGTAGCCTATTGGGGATTTTTCTTCTTCTATTGTTACTATTACTTTTTTGTTTTTCTCCATTAATATTCCTTTTCTATGCTCATATTCTCCATTTTGATCTGTTGTTCCTTCTGTATTTATTACTGTTCCATCTTGCAACTCTGCCTCTACTTTTATTTTTGCTCCCTCTAATACTACTTCTTGTCCTCCTGCTGTTGTATATTTGTCTATCTTTCTTGTCATTACATAGTAGCCTAAATGGTTTTGTACTGTTATTTGTATTACTTTATTTTGTTCATCTATATTTACTTCGTATCCTTTTGGCATACTTGTTTGGTCTACCTCTATTTTCTTTTTTCCTGGTATATTTTCATCATCTATTTCATTTATTACTACTGTTTTCTCTCTATCATCTAATGCATAATGGTCTGGTGCTTGTGTTTCTGTTACTTTTATTTCTGTTCTTCCTTCTACCGCAAATTTGTTTTCTGTACTTCTTACCTTTCCATCTGCTTTTGTCGTCATTCCACTTTCACTTGCTTCTGATATTTCATCTACGTTTCCTTGTTTTGTTTCATTTGTCCTTGTTGCTTTGGTTGCTACATTAAATACTCCTCCTTGTAAATATACTGTATTTCCACTTGCATCTGGCTCATCTGCTATTTTTACCATTTCTATTGTGTATTTTTTCTTTTCTTTTATTTTTACTTTTATTATTCCTTTTTGATTGTCTACTTCTGCTTCGAAATAATAATCTCCATCTGTTTGCCCTCTTTGGATTTCTAATTCGTCTGTTTCATCATTTTCTTTTAATACTATTGTTTTTGGTGCTTTTTCTTCTACATATTCATCCGCTGTCTTTTGTTCTGTTATGTTTATTATTACCCTTCCTGTCATTACATATTTTTCTGTCTCTGCTATTCCATTTACATCTGTTCTCTTCGTTACTTTTACATAATTTGGATTTTCATCTCCACTTGCTGTCTTCTCTTTGGCTTTTAACTCATTCTCATCTTCACTTTCTACTTCTAGCTCTATCTTAAATTCGGCTCCTTCTACCTTCTCTGTATCATTATCTACATTTTCTTTTTCTATCTCTATTTCATACTCTTTCTTTTCATTTTCTATATATATGTCTATTATGTTCTTATCTTCATCTACTATTGTCTTTTCTGTATTTATTGGTGTATTTACTTTAGGTTGTGTTGGAGGTTGTCCTGGCACTTGTGTTTGCTTGTCCATTATTGTTGTTCTCGTTTGAGTTCCATCACCATTTTCTATTACTTCCTCTATTTTCTCTATTTCTTGTTGCCCTTGATTATTTTCTT
Source organism: uncultured Bacilli bacterium (assembly GCA_947632345.1). GTDB lineage: Bacteria > Bacillota_I > Bacilli_A > RF39 > UBA660 > RUG11788. The sequence continues at coordinate 4,168 of CANROW010000045.1, forward strand.
TTATTCTTACTTCTATTACACTCTTTATTTTTTTATATCCTTTTGGTGCTTTGGTTTCCTCTATTATTATTACATGCTCTCCATGTAATTCCATTGCCTCTGTTATTATTTGACCTAATTCATCTGTTTTTACATTTTGAGCTAATACTTTTCTATCTTTCGTTGTATCATTTGTTCCTGTTCCACTATCTTGGTTTTGACTATCTGTACTTGGTTCATCTATATCTTGTCCTTGATTATTTTGACTTTGGTCATTTGATTGTGAATTTTGAGTACTACTTTGCTGGTCTTCTACACTTTCTATATATACATTAAATTCTGCTCCTTCTATTGGATTTTTTTCATTTACTATTTCTCCATCTTCACTTAGTTTTGGGGTTTCTTCATCTTCTGTTTTATTTATTCTTACTCTATATTCTGGTTTATCCTTCATCGTTATTGTTATTCTTTTATTTGTATTATCTATTTTTGTTTCATATCTTGCATCATTTTCGGCTCCTGTTACTTCATACTCTCCATTTACATCTTTTCCTATACTTAATTCTTTTGTTCCATCTATTTTCCCATATCCTTCTGGGGCTTCTTTTTCTGTTACTTGTATCTTTTGTGTATTTTCCATATCTATCGCCCATGTTGATATTAATTTTCCTTGCTCATCTGTTACTTGTTTTGTTTGAGTTATTTGTATATCTCCATCTTGTATTATTTCTTCTTTTATCTTTCCTGCCATTTCTACTACTGTACTATTTGCTTTTACTTCTATTTCTGCTCCTTCTATTGGTTGCTTTGTATATATGTCTTCTTTTACTATTTCTATTTCGTATCCTTTTCTGTTTCTTTGCGTTACTTTTATTGTTTTATTTAAATCATCTACTCCTGTTATCTCAAACATTTCATCTGCTGTTTTTTGTCCATCACTTCCTTCTGTACTACTTGATGTACTTTCTCCTACATTTCCCGTTGTTGCTCCTGATTGGCTTGTTGTTCCTTTTTCTACTATTTCTGCTTTGCATGTTTCTGTATCTTCATCATAAGTTATTTGTATTGTATTTTCTTCATCTTCTCTTACATATCCTTTTGG